>CANEZU010000082.1 GCA_947444255.1 Flavobacteriaceae bacterium
ATCACTAATACGGGTCCAACGAGTGTCAATTTGACGGGTGTCTATTTTAGAGAATTAGGAATTACCTATCAGTTTCCTCCAAATTCAAGTATTGCAGGGAATCATAATATTTTTCTAGCTAGCAATCCCACTGCTTTTCAATCTAAATATGGTATAGCTTCTTTTGGTCAATTTACTAGAAATTTATCCAATAAGAGTCAGAAACTTGTCTTGGCTGATGGTTTTGGAAATACAATAGACACTGTAGAATATTTAGACAAAGCACCATGGCCAATTGAAGCCGATGGATTAGGCGCCTATTTAAAATTAAAAAGTAATTCCTTAGACAATAGTTTAGCTGAAAATTGGGAGCCCTATACCACGAACAGATTGTCTTTAGAAAATTTTTCGGACGTTCAAAAAACCAGTATTTATCCAAACCCAGTTAGTAATACACTTACTATTCGATCTGATGAAGAAATAATTTCCTTTTCAATTTCAGATGTTTTAGGTACGGTTATTTATACTTCTAATGTAAATTCGGATACTTTAAATGTCGATTTCAGTCCCTTTTCTAAAGGCATTTACATCATTAGCATTCATTTAAAAGAAGGTTCGGAAACCAAAAAAATTGTTAAACAATAGCTTAAAGTTTGCTAATCGAAAAGGACTTGTACTTTGTAATCTTTTAATTTTTCTATGGCTTCATCTGAAGTGTGATCAAAATCTTCTTGATGATTATTTTTTTCTTTTTTTAAAGCAATTTGTTTGAGACAATTGTAATAGCGTCTTACATCAACTAATTTGGAAAGTATAAGTCCTGGAGCAATTGCTGTATTTCCTTCTTCATCTTTAGCAACCATTGTGAAATAGGAAGAGTTGCAATGTTTAATTTTTCCGGTTTGAATATTTTCTGAAAGCACTCGGATACCAATAATCATAGAACTTCGGCCTACATAATTTACAGAAGCTTTCATAGTAACCAATTCTCCAACTTCGATAGGATTTAAAAAATTTACGGTATCAACAGAAGCCGTTACGCAATAATATCCAGAAAATTTGGAGGCGCTGGCAAAAGCAATTTGATCCATTAAGGAGAGAATATAGCCGCCATGAATTTTCCCATTAAAATTAGCACGTGAGGGCAACATCAATTCTGAAATAGTGATTTTAGAAGATTCTACGGTTTTAAATAAGGAGTCTATTTGTTTCAATTTAGTATTTTTAGGAATCGTTTTCTTGTTCAGATCTATCATTTTCGGCTCTTTTTAAAATATTTTCGGGTAAAGCTTTTTTTGCTTTGGCCCCCATTTTTTTAAGTTTTTCAACGCTAGTGATGAGGTTTCCTTTTCCTTCAACTAATTTGTTCATTGCCGCTCCATATTCTAGTTTGCTTTCGTCAATTTTCTTTCCAATTTTAATTAAATCAGCTACAAAACCCTCAAATTTGTCATATAAAGCACCCGCTTGACGCGCAATTTCGAAGGCGTTTTCCTGTTGTTTTTGGTTGGCCCACATGCTGTCTATCGTTCTCAAAGTAGCAAGAAGAGTAGAAGGAGTAACAATAACAATGTTTTTCTCAAAAGCTTTGTTGTATAATGCTGTGTCTTCATTTAATGCAATTGCAAAAGCCGGTTCTATAGGGATAAAAAGCAGTACAAAGTCGGGACTTTCTATTTGATATAAATCCTGATAATTTTTATCTCCTAATTGCTCCACGTGGCGTTTGATGGAATTGACATGTTCTTTTAAATAGTCCTTTCTTAATAAATCGTTCTCTTCATTTATGTATTTTTCATAGGAGGTCAAAGAAACTTTCGAATCGACAATCATCTTTTTTCCGTCAGGAAGATTGATCACAACATCAGGGAAAACGCGGCTTCCATCTTCTGTGGTATGGGATTGTTGAACATAATATTCGCGATCTTTTTCTAAACCTGATTTTTCTAAAACCCGCTCTAAAACCAATTCTCCCCAATTTCCCTGCATTTTGCTATCGCCTTTCAAAGCCTTTGTCAAGTTCAGGGTTTCCTTGCTCATTTGTGCGTTTAATTCGCTTAATCCAATAATCTGTTGACGCAAAGCGGCGTGATAATCGATGCTTTCTTTATGGGTGTCATCAACTCTTTTTTCGAACAACTGAATTTTTTCCTGCAATGGGCTCAGGATGTTTTTCATGTTCTCTTTATTCTGTTCTGTAAATTTATTCGATTTTTCTTCTAGTATTTTATTAGCCAAATTTTCGAATTCCTTGGTAAATTTCTCCTGTAGCTTTTCTACTTCTTCTTTTTGTTCTTTATTTCGTTCCCAAAGATTATCAAAATCAACTTCTTTTTTGGTTAATTGAATGGCCAAACTGTCTTTTTCATTTCTAATGATTTCCTTTTCGGAACTACTACTATTTAATAGTTTTTCAAAGTTTATTTTATCTTCAGCGTGTAATTCCTTTTGAGAATTATTAAGAGAAGTGGAAGCAATTAACTTTTCTTCTAAGGCTGTTTTTTCCGATTGAAAGCGGGCAGAAAACAGTATTTTACCAAGGTAGATTCCTATGGATAAAGCAATTAAAAAGGATATTAATACTAAAATAGCTTGTGACATGAGTGAATCTTTTTTTTGTTCTGTAAATGTAAGAAAAAATGATAGTGTTTCAAATTCAAAATAAACCTGAACTTACTGTTTCGTGAATTTCAACTTCTTTTTTTTAACAATCAAATACTTATTTTTTATACTTTTTATTCTTAAGAGGTCTAAACTAAAGTATCTTTATAACATTTTCAACCTAGATTTTCGAGCGACACTGCTGTTTTTTAGTATAAATATTTAAACTTCAGTGAATAGCATTCATGGGATAAAACTAAATCATTATGAGGTATACTTATTTATTTTTGGTACTGTTATTTATTAGTCTAAGTTCTTGCAATGTATACAAGTCATTGCGATATGGCGGAATCCCGAGTCAAAATGATTATACACATTTTCCGCAACGAATAGTTCAAAATGAAGGACCCTCTTTTTATTTTAAGTATCCTAGCAAAGATCTGGGTTTTGGGAAAAGTATTGGGCTTGTAAATAAAGATTTTAATTCTACAAATGTTTCTCTGGATAGTTTGGTTCAATTGCACAATACGCTTTCTTTTTTAATTATTCGAAACGATACCCTCGTATACGAACATTATAAAAAGGGGTATAATTCTAATTCTATGGTTTCTAGTTTTTCGATGGTGAAACCTTTCCTATCCACACTTATCGGTATTGCCATAGATGAAGGAAAGATCAAGAGTGAAAATGATTTCTTAGTCGACTATTTACCGGAATTTAAAAATAAAATGGGCTGGGATAAAATCAGGATTAAGAATTTATTGCAGCATACATCAGGTATAAAATTTACGGATAATGCACTTGATCCGGTTTCCAATAATGCCGAATTTTATTGGGGAAATAATTTAAGAGAGCGAATGTTAAATATGACTTTAGAATGTCCCCCAAATCTCAAGTTTCACTACAGCAGTGAGAATACTTTATTGCTTGGTTATATCATTGAAAAAGTAACGAGAGGAACACTTTCTAAGTATTTAGAAGATAAAATTTGGAAACCTTTGGGAATGGAAGCGCCGGCCAGTTGGAGTCTCGACCGATCTGACGGGCAAGCTATCGAAAAGGCTTTTTGTTGTTTGCAGGCCAGGGCAATCGATTTTGCCAAATTTGGTCGTTTGTATTTGAATAAGGGTAATTGGAATGGCAAACAAATTGTCTCTGAAAAATGGGTAGAGACTTCGACTCATTCTGACCCAAGTGGAAATAACAAACATTTTTATAATTACAATTGGGGAATTGGACCTTTAAAATACGGTAGTTTTTATGCCGTGGGTTTATTTGGACAATATTTATATGTTTATCCTGAAAAAAACATCCTAATTGTTCGCTTTGCTGATTCCGAAACATTGAATCATCCCAGTTATTGGCAGGAAGTTTTTTTGCAGATAATTGATCAGATGTAAATGGATACTTTTCTTGCCATAGGACACAAAAACGATTCTTCTATTTGCTAGTTCATCTATTTACCATACTTATGTCCTTTCATTAATTCAGTTGTAAAGACCGGACGAATTTTGATCGATATGTTTTTTGATGCTAGCTAATTTCTTTTTTTAAATAAATCAACTTTTTATTTCAAATCAAAGCGCAAAATTTTTAGTATCGCTTTGAATCTCAAAAATTAATTGTAAGAATTGTAAGCTTAATTAAAATATAAATTTAAAAAAAACCTGAAATAGTTCCTCAAAATTTGGCGTTTTTTTGATCTTATTTTGTTTACTTATTGGAATCGATTTTTTGAAAAATCTTTGCTCGGTTTGTTCTCTTTTAAAGTGGAGTTTTTCAGGAAAAATCGATTTCTACTGCAGCAATTCAACTGTTCTTTTTTAAATCTATATTAGTCTTTTGAAAGTAAATTCGCAAAGTGCTATAGTTTCAGAATTTATCAAAAGCATTTAAAGGATTAGTTTTTTTGCTCTAAAATAACGCTCCTTTTTGTTTCTTATTGCGTGCTAATGCTTAAACAAAACTTCATAAAATTAGAGCTAAGAATTAAATGGCTTAAAATAAAATTTCATTCTAAAAAGTGGTGTAAAAATCAGATAAATTTGTTGCTCGAATTAATTAGTTTGTTTGCTTTTTTCATAATACTATTGTATTCAAATTGACCTGAATCCAATTGAAAAACAGTTTGTTAAATCAATTTAATCGGTTAGTTACAATAATTTAATTTGATTTAAAATCATTGCATGGACTATTTTATTAATCACATTTTTACCTTTCAAATACTGCTGTACCTTTCTATTTTGTTGTTTTTTTGGGGCTTGGAATACTTCTCCTTGAAACAAAATAGAAAGCTAAAGATTTTACACACCGCATTAAATGCAAAGTTTTTATTTTTTGTTGTTCCAGTTCAAATTGTACTTTCAGTAGCCGTTTTATTTGTCTCAAACTGGACCCTACATCAGCATTGGGGATTGTTATATTTTGCACCTCTCGCAGTTCATTCTTTGCCCTATTTTGTAATTAGTTTTATTGTGTTGGATTTCTTTGACTATATGTATCATTTTATGATGCACAAAACACCCCTCTTTTGGAAATTCCATCAAGTGCATCATAGTGATTTGGATGTCGATATTTCTACCACTGTAAGAGAACATCCCGGCGAAACTTTTATAAGAGTTAGTTATTCTATTGTCGTTATTTTTATTGTGGGCGCTTCTCCTTGGGTATTGATTTTGAAACAGTTTATTCAAAGTTTTTCTAATATTGTTTCCCATTCGAAGATACAACTTCCTAAAAAACTGAATGATATAGTCTCTTTGGTTTTTGTTACGCCCAATACGCATCACATCCATCATCATTATCAATTGCCTCAAACCGATAGTAATTTTGGGGACGTTTTAGCAATTTGGGATCGCTTATTTTCTACTTTTCAAAAAATGAATGCTTCCTACATTATATATGGTGTCGATACCAATATGAGTATTAAGGAAAATAATAATTTTAAAAAATTGATTGAAAGACCGTTCAACAGAAAATTAAAAGACGTTCTTGATCCTATAAAAACTAAAGGGAAATTAAAAAGAAAGTTTTTTTTTTATTAATTTTATTTAGTTCTCCCTTTATTCAAGGCCAAACTTCTGTAAAAGGTCGGATTACAGATGAAAACAATAAGGTCATCCCAAATGTAAATTTATCTTTTACAGGTTCTAAAGTAAGTAGCACATCAAATTTGGCTGGAATTTTTTATCTGAAATCCAATACTAATTATTCTGAAATTAGCTTTAGCTGCATCGGTTTTGAAAACAAAACCATATCCTTGAAACAAGCCATAACTTCAGATTTGAAAGTAGTTTTGAAGGCCAGCAGCATTTCTTTAAATGAAGTGGTTATGGTTCGAAATCCCAAAAAAAGACTCAAAAAGAATGAAAATCCCGCCTACCGAATTTTAGAAAAAATTTGGAAAAACAAGAAGAAAAATGGGTTGAATCTAGTTAAATCCTACCAATACGATAAGTATTCTAATACGGTAATTGGCATCAATAATTTAGACAGCTTATTCATTAAAAAAGTTTTCAAAAAAGATTTTGATACCCTAGTTTTAAAAATAAAAATGGACGATAATAACAATAAGTTTACCATTCCCATTAAACTTATTGAAAAAACTGAAAAAATCTACGGGGACAATATTTTGAAAAAAGAACGAATTTCTATTGATGGAGAACGCGAGGAAGGTGTTGATCTAAAAGGTAAAATATTCGATAGAATCGAAAACGCTTTTCAAAAGATTGATGTTTACGATGACAATTTTACTATTTTAAATAAAAACTTTGTGAGTCCCATTTCTAAGGCTGGCTTTGGAACCTATGATTATGTTCTAGCAGATAGCACGCAGGTTAATGACACTAAATATTATTCTATTTATTATTTTCCAAGAGATAATCGGGATTTTGCTTTTAAGGGAAATTTTACAGTAGCTGACAAAAGTTTTGCTTTAACCGACATACAAATGCGAAGTCCAAAGAAAATGAATATGAATTTTGTTCGGAATTTCGAATTTAAGAAAACCTACAGCATTCAAAAAGACAGTATTTATTTGGAAAAAACCAATGAGTACAAGGGTGATTTTACGCTCTTAACCAAGGATGAAGACGAAAAAGGGATTTATGTGGTTAAAAAAGAAACTTTTGCGAATTACCAATTTGACCTTCAGAAAGAGGCTTCCTTTTTTGATCAAATTGAAATCCAAACCAATGCCAAACAATTTGAAAAGGATGATTCTTATTGGAACACCAAGCAAGATGAGGAAACAGAGACTGCTTTTAAAATAGTAGATAAGGTAAAAGACAGCCGAAAGATCAAATCCCTCAGCAGTGGTATTTATATTTTATCAGATGGTTATTTAAATCTATTCCGAGGACTTCAAACGGGAAACATATGGGCCACAGCAGCTAAAAATGATGTAGAAGGACTTCGAATTCGTACAGGATTTCGTACTTATGTTACCGACAATGATCCGTATCGAATAGAAGCTTTTACAGCTTACGGATTTAAAGACAAGCTATTGAAAATAGGATTGGAGAGCCGATATTTATTTGCTACTAATCCCAGGATTATTATAAGTATGGCTTATTTAAATGATACCGAGCAAATGGGCTTGTCTTCGTTTAACGGAATTCATTTGTTGCCCGAAGCCGATAAAGGTGCCAAAGCGCTCGTTAACCGAGGTGCTAATTTTTTTATTTCCCATATCGAAAAAACGATGTTTCGAATTGATACCGAACCTATCCAAAATCTCCATCTAGGCTTAACTTTTAGCCACAATTTGATTCAATCAGCTGCGCCCCATCTCTTTTCTATGGATTATTTTGATGTCAGAAAGGCTAAAATAAGATCAAAAACTACGGATGTGATTACTGATTTATACCTGACTTATACTCCCCGAAAAGAGGTGTCTGGTTATGGTGTAGATCAAATTAACAGCAGTAATTTGCATCCTACTTTAATGCTGAATTATAGAAGAGGTTTTCGGAATTTATTAGGAGGTAGTTTTAATTATAATCGATTACAAATACTTTATAATAATCCGGTGTCGCTGGGTAAATTTGGTGTTTTTGATGCTACTTTGGGAGCAGGAAAAACCTTTGAAGCAACTCCATTGTCTATTATGACGGCAATTTCATCCAATCAGACTTATTTTTTATTGCCCAATACGTTCGCTTTATTAGATTATTATGAATTCGTGGCCGACACTTACCTGGAAGGCCATTTTGAACAACATTTCAACGGATTAGTGATGAATCGAATTCCCTTAATTAAAAAATTAAATTTAAGAAGTTTGCTCAGTTTTAGAGGGGTATATGGAACAATATCCAATGCTAGCAAAGCTATTAATCGGTCGTCAATTATTTATGTAGCACCTACAAAGCCATATTACGAGTATGGATTTGGATTTGAGAATATTGGTTTTGGGAATATAAGACCCTTCCGTTTGGATTTTATTTGGCGCAGTAATTTTGTGAATTTTAATGGACCAGTTAATCCAAAGTTCGGAATTCGATTGGGACTTAAAACCGTTTTCTAATTGTAAAGCATGAAATTAAAGTCAGCACCCAGTATTTAGGCGCTGGAAAAGTATTCCAAATAATCTGCCCGTCTTATTTTAAGTCGCGTTGTTTATTGTTTTCTTAACCTATAGCCGCTGGGATAGCCTTATCTTTATCGAAAATAAAGATTCTAAAATGAAAAACACTTTTCGGCTTTTGCGTTCACACCATTTGATTTCCAAAGTAGGAATTATGTTGATGTTATTTTGCTTCTCATTCCTACAAGCACAAGAAGCGGCAAAGCCTTATGTTGTTTTGGTTTCCTTAGATGGCTTTCGATGGGATTATCCGAAATATTTTCCTACTCCTAATCTTGATGCGCTGGCAAAAAGTGGTGTTCATGCTAAATCAATGAAACCGTCTTATCCTACAAAGACGTTTCCAAATCATTATTCGATGGTTACGGGTTTGTATCCCGATCATCATGGAATTATAAATAACATTTTCTATGATCCTACGATCAAAAAAGTGTTCAATCTTTCTTCTGCAGCTAAAAATGATCCTCAATTTTATGGTGGGAATCCAATTTGGAATCTAGCCGAAGAGCAGGGAGTAAAGAGCGCTTCCTTTTATTGGCCGGGCTCCGATACCGGTTCTAAAAGTCCGAGTATTTATAAAAAATATGACGATTCGGTTTCCTATTCCACCCGAATAGACAGCGTACTTTCCTGGTTGCAATTGCCCGAAAAAGTACGTCCTCATTTGATCACACTCTATTTTGATGAGCCCGATAGAACCGGACATGGTTTTGGACCCTTGTCGGATGAAAACAAGAAAATGGTTAGCAAGATGGACCGTCTTATAGGGGTTTTATCACGTCAACTGGATGCCTTGTCCATAGCAAAAGAAATTAACTTAATTGTAGTTTCAGATCATGGAATGGCCGCTATTTCCAATTCTAAAAAAGTCGCTATCCTAGACTATCTAAATCCGCAATGGTTGGGTTATCAGCAGGTGGTAAATCCAATAATGAGTTTGGAAGCCAAGCCGGGATTCAAGGATTCTATCACTCAAGCGTTGAAAAAAGTACCTCATATCAAATTCTGGCCTTCTAATACACTTCCTGCGCGTTTGCATTTTGGTACAAATACAAGAGTTTTAGATTTTATAATCGAAGCAGAGCAAGGCTATAGTTTGGTTGCTACTGTAGACCAAAAAATTTCGGGTGGAACTCATGGTTATGACAATAATAATAAAGATATGCAGGCTATTTTTTATGCAACAGGCCCTAATTTTAAAGTTAATAAAAGCTTTCGAACTTTTGAGAATGTAAGCATATATCCACTGATCGCCAAAATTCTAGGATTGCAGATTGCAAAAGTAGATGGCAATTTAGACCAAGTACAAGGGATGTTACGTGAGGAATAGGAAATGGAATAAGGTTTTTTTACCAAGATATAGAATTCAAACTAAAGTTAACGGTTGTTTTTTATTAATTCTCCTTAAAAAGATTACGATTGGAACAAAAAAAAATAAGCTTAAGCCTTTTTTTTACTACTCTTGTATTCTGATTTCAATCTATAATTCGAAAATATGTCTTCGCACCGTCATTTTATTTTGCATAAGCCTTATGGTTATTTGAGTCAGTTTGTTTATGAATTGAAGCGAAAGAAAAAACTATTGGGTGAGCTGCATGATTTTCCGGAAGGAACCATGGCTATTGGGCGTTTGGATGAAGATTCGGAAGGACTGCTATTGTTGACAACGGATGGTAAAATGAGCGAAATCGTACGCAGTAAAAAAGTGGAAAAGGAATACTATGTTCAAGTTGATGGATTGATTCATCAATCGGCAATTGAGCAACTTCAGCAAGGAGTCGAAATTGGTTTTGAAGGAACAAAATACCAGACAAAACCTTGTTCTGCATTTCTATTAAACACGGTTCCTGCATTTGGAGATCGGGCTAAAAAAATTAGAGATGATCGTCACGGTCCCACTTCCTGGGCTTCGATTACGGTAAAGGAAGGCAAGTTTCGTCAAATTCGGAAAATGACAGCAGCAGTTGGTTTTCCCACACTGCGATTGGTTCGCGTTCGCATTGGAACAGTGACTTTGAATGGTTTATTTGCAAGTGAAGTAGTGGAGGTTGATGGTTTTGGAATTGAGGATGAAT
>CANEZU010000083.1 GCA_947444255.1 Flavobacteriaceae bacterium
AAAGCGGCTACAGAGTCAATTACAACAATATCAATAGCTCCTGAACGAATTAGGTTTTCAGCAATTTCAAGAGCTTGTTCTCCATTATCCGGTTGTGAAATAATCAAATTTTCAATATCAACCCCTAATTTCTCTGCATAATTTCTATCGAAAGCATGTTCTGCATCAATAAAAGCAGCAATACCCCCAGCTTTTTGAGCTTCGGCAATTGCGTGTAAAGTCAAGGTTGTTTTTCCAGAAGATTCGGGTCCATATATTTCAATAACACGACCTCTTGGATAGCCATTAACCCCTAATGCTAAGTCTAATCCTAGCGAACCAGAAGAAATAGTTTCTACTTCCTCAACGGCTTTATCGCCCATTTTCATTACAGTTCCTTTACCGTAAGTCTTATCTAATTTATCTAGTGTAAGTTGTAATGCTTTTAATTTTGCTTCTTTTTCAGAATTTCCTTTATCTGAATTATCTTTTGCTGCCATTTGTATAGAAATTAATTTTAGTAAAAATACTTCTTTTTTTCGAAGTTGCAAGAAGAGGTTAGATAAAGTATAATGAGTATTTGAAAAATAGGCTTAAAAAAAAATAATTCCTATTTTTGCGAATAATTTTCAACGAAATGGAAAAAATAGTTTCTTATCCAATATCATTTATTGCGCTCTTGCTCTTTTTGATGACATTGCTTATTTTTCATCCTATTCAATGGATTTGCTTCACCCTTTTTGGCTATCATGCCCACAAGAAAAGTGTTGATTATATGAATGCGATTCTCATGAGAATTGGGCATTTATTGGGAACACGATTTAAAATAGAAAACAGAGAAAGTATTCCTAAAGGGGTTCCAATTATCTTTGTTGCCAATCATCAGAGTTTATATGATATTATTTGTATGATTTGGTTCTTAAGAAAATTTCATCCCAAATTTGTGAGTAAAAAAGAATTGGGCAAAGGGATACCGAGTGTTTCCTATAATTTGCGTCATGGAGATTCTATATTGATTGATCGAAAAGATCCTAAACAGGCAATTCCACTTATTAAAGGAATGGCTAAATATATAGAATTGCATCATCGATCAGCTGTTATTTTTCCGGAGGGAACACGAAGTAAAACAGGAATGCCAAAATCCTTTTCGCAAACAGGATTGAAGATTTTATGTAAAAATGCACCCTCGGCTTATGTTGTTCCAATATCGATAAACAATTCTTGGAAATTTGTTAAGTTTGGATTTTTTCCATTTGGTTTAGGAAATCGCCTTATCTTTACGGTTCATAAGCCCTTGAGAGTTAAAGATTTTACTTTTGAAGAAATTATGAATAAAACCGAAAACGCTATAGTTGAAGGGATTAAAAATTAAAATATTATTATGTCTATAAAAAACATTCGTCTGGAAGTAATGCAATTTCTAGAAAATAAGGTTGACGGTTTCGTGGACCAATACCTAATACCTGTTGAAAAAATCTGGCAGCCTAGCGATTTTTTACCAGATTCCGAAAGTGATACTTTCTTTGAAGAGGTTAAAGAATTGAGAGAACTAGCTAAGGATTTACCCTATGATTTTTGGGTTGCATTAGTGGGTGATACTATAACCGAAGAAGCTTTGCCAACCTATGAATCCTGGCTTATGGATGTTGAAGGGGTTGATAACGTAGAGCGAAATGGCTGGTCTAAATGGGTTCGTCAATGGACCGGAGAGGAAAATCGTCATGGTGATTTGTTGAATAAGTATTTGTATTTATCAGGGCGTGTCAATATGCGTGAAATTGAAATGACAACACAGCATTTAATTGCTGATGGATTTGATATTGGAACAGGAAGAGATCCTTATAAAAACTTTGTCTACACCTCCTTTCAAGAATTGGCGACTTATATTTCTCATAACAGAGTTTCACAATTAGCTAAAGCAAATGGTGATCCAAAATTAGCTAAAATGTGTAAGATGATTGCTGGAGATGAGATGAGACATCATCACGCTTACAGCGAATTTGTGAGTCAGATTTTTAAAGTTGATCCAAGTGAAATGATGTTGGCTTTCAATTATATGATGAAACAAAAAATTGTAATGCCTGCAGGATTTTTGAGAGAATCAGGAGAGAAAATTAGCTCTGTTTTCGAACAATTTTCAAATTCAGCACAACGAATCGGAGTTTATACAGCCAGTGATTATGTTGATATTTTGCAAAAATTAATTGAGAAATGGGAAATCGATAAGATTAGCGGTTTGACTGATGAAGCCGAAAAAGCAAGAGATTATTTGATGAAATTGCCATCAAGAATGGCTAGAGTTTCTGAAAGAATGGTAATTCCAGAAGAAGAATATATTTTTAAATGGGTTGAACCTGCAAGAATTTAAATTTTTATAATGAAAATATAAATGTTGAATTTTGAAGTTATATTGCTTTGAAGTTCAACATTTTTTAATTTAATATATTTATTCCATGGATAATCAAGGTCTAATTAGTAACGCGATACTTTTTGTTAAACAAGAACTCGAAAATGCGGAAGGTGGTCACGACTGGTTTCATATCGAGCGGGTCTATAAAAATGCACTTGCCATTTCAAAAGAGGAAGTTTGTGACCAGACAGTTGTTCAATTGGGAGCCTTACTTCATGATATTGCGGACAGTAAATTTCATAATGGTGATGAAAGTATAGGCCCTTTGAAGGCAAGACAATTTTTAGAGAAGGAAAATGTAGATGCTATGACAACGGATCATATTATCAAAATCATTGAAAACATTTCTTTCAAAGGAGGTAATTTCGAAAAGAAATTCGCCTCTATTGAATTGGATATCGTTCAAGATGCCGACCGTCTGGATGCAATAGGTGCTATTGGAATCGCTCGTGCTTTTAATTATGGAGGATTCAAAAACCGACCTTTGTATAATCCGAATATAGCCCCAAATCTTCACATGAATAAAGAAGAATATAAAAGTAATGAAGCGCCAACACTCAATCATTTTTATGAAAAACTATTGCTTCTAAAAGACAAAATGAATACCACAAGTGGTAAACAAATTGCCCAAGAACGCCATCATTATATGGAAAATTTCCTTTCTCAATTCTATGCCGAATGGGATGGGGAAAAATAGTATTAGGCTTTATTTTTTAAGCTAAGGATTTTACAATCCTTTAAACTCCGCTTTCCTTTTTTCTAAAAAAGCGCTTGTACCTTCTTTGAAATCCTGGGTACCAAAACAATATCCAAAGGATTTTATTTCGGTTTTAAATCCGTCAACACCTTCTTTAAAATTGTCGTTTATCGCTTTAATAGCTTGACTTATTGCTATTGGAGAATTTTTTATTATTTTTTGAGCAATGGTATTGGCAAAATCCAAAAGTTCCAACTGCGGAACTACATGATTCACTAATCCATATTGTTTTGCTTCTTCTGCCGAAATCATTCCAGCAGTCATAACCATTTCCATTGCTTTTCCTTTTCCTACCAATTGTGGTAAACGCTGGGTGCCACCATATCCGGGAATCAAACCAAGGGAAACTTCTGGCAAGCCCATTTTAGCAGTATCAGAAGCCAGTCTGAAATGACAAGCCATAGCCAATTCTAATCCTCCACCTAATGCAAATCCATTAACGGCAGCAATCACAGGAGTTTTGAGATTTTCAATAAAATCAAATAGAATTTCGTGTCCTTGAGCAGCTAATTGAGCTCCTTCTTGAACTGAAAAATTCGCAAATTCAGCAATATCCGCTCCAGCAACAAAAGCTTTTTCGCCTGAACCCGTAAGAACAATAACTCTTATTTCATTCTCTTTTTCTAATGTTTCAAAGGCATTGTGCAATTCTAAAATCGTAGCTTTATTTAAAGCATTTAATTTTGTAGGGCGATTGATGGTAACTGTGGCAACATTATTATCGGTTGCAACTAATATATTTTCGTAGCTCATAATTGGAATTTAGGAATTGATTATTGGAAGAGAAACGGTAAAAGTTGTTCCTTTCCCAAATTCAGATTTAAAGGTAATGGTTCCTTTGTAATTTTCAATGATGTTTTTGATAATTCCGAGACCCAATCCCATACCGCTATTTTTGGTAGTAAATTTAGGTTCGAAAATTCTTCCCATATGTTGCGCTTCAATGCCAACTCCGTTGTCTTTTACAGCGATTAAAACTTCATTATTTTTTCTTTTTACGCTGACCAATACCGATTTGTTTTGCTGTTGTTCTGGAATAGCCTGAATAGCATTTTTTACTAAATTAGTGATAACCCGAATTAATTGAGTACGGTCCATTTTAGAAATAATTTCTTTTTCTTCTGTTTGAAAAACGATATAATCTTCATTGAAAATATCCAAAGCCAATTCGACTACTTCCAACACATTTAAAGTCTCGTTTTGTTGAGCAGGCATGGAGGCAAAGTTCGAAAAGGCAGAAGCTACAGAACTCATGGTGTCAATTTGTTGAATTAAAGTCTCCGAATAATCTTTTAGTTTTTGTTTTAAATTTGGATCCTCAGGATCAAATTTTCTTTCAAAACTTTGAACGGTTAAACGCATTGGAGTAAGCGGATTTTTAATCTCGTGGGCTACTTGTTTCGCCATTTCGCGCCAAGCTTCTTCTCGCTCACTTTGTGCTAATTTTACGGCACTTTCTTCTAATTTATCAACCATTCCATTATAGGCTTTGATCAGTAAATTGATTTCTTTGCTATTGGCTTCCAATACGATCTTCTCATTTTTCTGATTTAAACGGGTTTCACCTATTTTATCAGAAATCGTTTTTAATGATTTGGTGATATAAGTGGAAAGAAAATAGGCTAAAGCAAAAGCGATAATCAACATAAAGGAATATACCTGGCCCAAACGAATCATGAAATTTTGAAGTTCTTTTTCATAGAAACCATCATCTTCAACATAGGGTAAATTCAGAATTCCAAGTGGTTTAAATTTTTCATCTTTAATCTGACTGTAAGAAGAACGGTTTCTCACTCCGTCAATATTGGTTATATCAACATATCTTTTTTCGATAGAAGATTGGACTAATCTCAAAATATATTTTGGAATCGGAGGAGAAATGCTATCTACAGAAAAGGAGGATTTTGATGATTTTAGCAATTTCCCATCTAGGCCATATATGTTGATTTCTAAATTGTGAATTTGAGCCAATTCGTGTATTTTATCTTTAAATATTAAGGATAAATTTGTTGTTGAAAGGGGATAAGTTGTGGTAGATAGCACATAATTGATATGTTCCTTAATTGCCTTTTCTTTGCGTTCCAATCGGTCTTGATGGTATTCCTTGGCCTCGTTTTTAAATTGAATAATCGATATAGAGGCCATCAAGATAGAGGCAATCAAAACCAATACAATCATCGAAAGGAAAATCCTGATTCGAAGCGAGAGCATTGACATTTTGAATGGAAATATCGGCATATTTAGGATTTATTTCTTTCTCGAATTCGTTTGTACATTTTGAAACCCAACATGATTGTGATCGAAAACAGAAAGATACCAATAACGCCATAGATCCAATTGACGGCATCTTTTAAAATCACTAAAAACACAACTGCAAATAATATAATAGTTGTTCCTTCATTCCACAATCGCATAAAATTAGAACTGTATTTTATGTCGTCTTTTTGTAATTGAGAATAAATTTGTTGGCATTTTCCTTGGTATAAAAACAATAAAAACACGAAGCCAAGTTTGACATGCATCCACGGCATTAGTAACCAAGCTTTTCCTAGATCCGTAAAAAGCAACATCCAAAAGGCGAATATACTTGCTAAAATAGCAGAAGGCCAAGTGATTATATACCACAACCGATAAGTCATTATTTTGTATTGTTTCTGCAAAATTTCTCTTTCTGGAGAGGATTTTTCGGCAGCTTCAATTTGGTAAACAAAAAGTCTTACAATATAAAACAAGCCTGCAAACCAAGTTATTACAAAAATGAGGTGCAGTGATTTTAGGTAGTTATAGAACTCCATAGGCAGTTATTATTTGGCCTCAGCCCATTCATTGATCCAGTTGCTAACCGTTTTACACCAATCGTCACCATCGTTAAGGCAAGGAATTACTTTAAAATTTTCCCCACCGTGTACTTTAAATTGGTGGTTGGCTTCCATTCCTATTTCTTCTAGAGTTTCTAAACAATCTGAAACAAAAGCAGGGGTTACTACTGCTAGATTTTTAATTCCTTTCCCAGGCATTAAATCTATTGAAGTATCGGTATAAGGGGTTAACCATTTGTCTCCGGCTAAACGGGATTGGAAAGTTTGACTGTATTTTCCTTCGGGAATTCCAAGTAATTTCACAACTTGTTTGGTCGTTTCATAACATTGGTGGCGGTAACAAAATTCGTGGGCCGGTGAAGGTGTGTTGCAGCAAGAACCATCAATTTTGCAATGTGATTTGGTTATATCTGTTTTGCGAATGTGACGTTCCGGTATTCCATGATAGGAAAACAACAGCATATCATAATCAAAACCTTCCAAATGTTTTTTAACCGAATTTGCCAAATTCTGAATATAATCAGGTTTGTTGTAAAATGCCGGAACATTTGTGAACTTCATATTTGGAAAATATTTTTTTCGATGTTCCTCGGCCAAAACTAAAATAGTTTCAGTAGAAGCCATAGCATGTTGAGGATAGAGTGGAAACAATAAAACTTCATCTACACCTTGATCAGCTAATTCCTGAAGTCCTGAAAGCAAAGAAGGATTTCCGTAGCGCATGGCTAAAGAAACCGGAATATTTACCTGTGGTTTCACTTTTTCGTGCATTCTTTTAGAAATCACAACTAGTGGTGAACCTTCATCCCACCATATTTTTGCGTAAGCTGCAGCTGATTTTTTAGGTCTTGTTTGTAAAATTATTCCGCGAACTAAAAGAGCACGAAGTAAAAATGGAACATCGATAACTCTTGCATCCATTAAAAACTCATCCAAATAGGGCTTAACATCTTTTGGTGTTGGACTTTCTGGGGAACCTAAATTTACTAATAATACTCCTTTCATTTTTTCTTTTTTTGGGATAAAAGTAATCAAACTTACATTTTGATGAAATGCGATTAACTCTTTTTTATTTATTGTTTAATATGGATAATTGATAGTTCTAAACCGTTTGATTAATGGACATTAAATATTTTTTTGGCGTAGTGGCAAATTTCTTTTTAAAGGCAGCAATAAAGTGACTTCCGGTGCTGTAGCCAATTTTTAATCCAACTTCATTTACATTATAGGAACCGCTGTCTAATAGTTTGCGAGCAAAATCCATTTTGTAATCAAATAGGAAACCATATACGGTATCACCATAAATTTGTTTGAAGCCCATTTTTAATTTTTTCAAATTTAAACCAACATGATCTGCGAGTTCTTGTAAACCAGGAGGTTCAGCCATATTTGCGATTACAAAATCTTTTGCCTTTCTGATTTTCATAACATTATCTTCGTCAATTAAAAAAGGACATTGTTCCGCATTTGGATCCTCTGTTCTATTAAAATAAAGGCTCAGCAATTCATATCCTTTTCCTTTGTAGTATAAGTTTTTAATGGATGGATGCAAGTTGTAATGAAAAAGTTGACTTAAAACAATTGCCATTGAAGGACTTATATTTCCTTCGTTATAATATTTTTTATCTTTGTTTTCTCCGCTCAAAAATGTGATATAACTGGCTTCTGAAGAAAAGAGGGCATGAAATTTTTTGATCGAAATAATAACGGAAATCATCCAAGAATTAGGCGCTAATTCTAAATTTAGAGGTAATTCCTTTTGGGGGTTGTAGAGCAATAAAGATTTTTCTTCGTTGACATCTAAGGCATAATTACCTTGGTTGAAGATTAATTTTGCTTTTCCTTTTATGCCAAAATGAAATTGAATCAGACCTTGGCTAATTTCTTTTTCGACTCGAAAAATTTCGTTTCCGTCATTTTGAAAGCGAATTAAAACAAAATCATCTTCTATTTTTATTAGTTCTTCTGAACTCATAGCGCTATTTTTTAAATTAAAAACTGATAATTATCATAAATTTTTATTTAGAACACCTCTAAATAAACCTTCTTAAACGGCCATTTTCAGTACAAAAATAGGATAATTTATATAAAAATAACGAATTATAACTAAAAATTCGCATAGCGACACAAAAAGAACTTTGAGCGTTACTTTTATATAAAGGATAGTGATAATTTTGTCAACATATTAGGCACACATAAAATATGGAAAATAATAACGCATCAAAGCATCAATATTTCTACTCCGTTGGATTAAGTTATAAAAAGGCAGATGCAGCGATCAGAGGAAAGTTTAGTTTAGATGCTCTGGCAAAAACGAATCTATTGCAACAAGCAAAGCGAGAAGGAATAGAAAGCCTTGTTGTTGTTTCTACTTGTAACAGAACCGAAATTTACGGTTTCTCCGAACATCCTTTTCAATTGATTAAATTAATTTGTGAAAACAGCTTGGGATCAGTAGAAGAATTTCAAAAAGTAGGTTTCGTATATAAAAATCAAGAAGCCATTAATCATATGTTTCGTGTTGGAACAGGTTTAGACAGTCAGATTCTTGGTGATTTTGAAATAATCAGCCAATTAAAAAATGGGTTTGCAGAATCTAGATCTTTTGGACTAATCAATACTTTTTTAGATCGTTTAGTCAATGCCGTAATTCAGGCCAGTAAAAAAATAAAAAATGAAACTGAAATTAGCTCTGGTGCCACTTCTGTTTCTTTTGCGTCGGTTCAATACATAATAAAAAATGTTGCCAATATTGGTGATAAAAACATTCTACTTTTTGGAACTGGTAAAATAGGAAGAAACACTTGCGAGAATTTGGTTAAACACACCAAAAACGAGCAGATTACTCTAATAAACAGAACAAAAGATAAGGCGGAGAAATTAGCTGGAAAATTAAATTTAGTGGTAAAAGATTATTCAGAATTACATTTAGAACTACAAAAAGCCGATGTTGTTGTTGTTGCCACGGGTGCCAAAAACCCAACCATTGACAAAGCGATTTTGAATTTGAAAAAACCATTATTGATTTTGGATTTGTCTATTCCGAAGAATGTAAATGAAGATGTTCAGGAAATAGAAGGTGTCACTTTAATTCACATGGATCATTTATCTCAAATGACCGATGAAACTTTAGAAAAAAGAAAATCTCATATTCCTGCTGCCGAAGCTATAATTGAAGAAATAAAAGAAGAATTCGTTGCTTGGACCAATGCTAGAAAATTTGCGCCAACTATTAATGCGTTGAAAGACAAATTGAATGATATTAAAAAATCAGAATTGAATTTTCAAAGTAAAAAAATCGCTAATTTTAATGAAGAGCAGGCTGAAATTATAAGCGCCAGAATTATTCAAAAAATCACAACCCATTTTGCCAATCATTTAAAAGAGGAAAACACTTTGGTTGATGAAAGTATTGTTTGGATTGAAAAAGTGTTTCACCTTGAAGCAAGTGCTAAATGATAGGCAGATCGATACGAATTGGAACTCGTGATAGTGAATTAGCCCTTTGGCAAGCACACACGGTTGAAAAAAAATTAAATGATTTAGGATACAAAACCGAAATTATAGCCGTAAAATCTCAGGGAGATATCCTACTGGATAAGCCACTTTACGAACTCGGAATCACAGGAATTTTTACGAAAACGCTTGATATCGCCATGATTAATGGTCAAGTAGATATCGCAGTGCATTCTATGAAAGATGTCCCTACTGCCTTGCCAATTGGTATGATACAAGGGGCTGTTTTAGAAAGAGCGACAGTTTTGGATATTTTAGTTCACAAAGGCAATCTTCATTTTTTGCAAGAAAGCGGAATCATAGCTAGTGGAAGTTTGCGTAGACAAGCGCAATGGTTGCATAAATATCCAAGCCATCAGGTTGTCGATTTGCGTGGGAATGTAAATAGTAGAATGCGCAAGTTGGCAGAGAATGATTGGAACGGAGCCATTTTTGCAGCAGCAGGATTGGAGCGAATCAATTTAAAACCGGAAACATTTATCGATCTTGACTGGATGATTCCAGCGCCAGCTCAAGGTGCCATGGTTATTGTTGCGATGCAAAAGGATGATTTTTGT
>CANEZU010000084.1 GCA_947444255.1 Flavobacteriaceae bacterium
ATTTACCTCTTTTACAATGGCCACAATTCTATTGATAACTCTTTTGTAAAGCAGAAAAAATTCTTCTTTATTTTCTACTTCGCCTTCTTTCCGGCGTAATGATTTTGTAAATTCTAAGATAACAATTTTATTCAAAATCGATTCGTTGATGTGATCTGTAGAATCATCATCCTGAATTTTTTCGGTCACAATTGTAATTGCTCTTCTTAGTTTTTCGGAAGAATCACTAACGTTGTTTGTAGCAAAAACTAATTTGTATTCTATCCAACCCCAATACCATGATGAAAGGTAGACTAATAGTTTGTGTTTGTTTTCAAAATAACGGTATATAGAACTTTCATTTGAGTTTATGCTTTCGCCTAATTTTTTGAAAGTAAAATCATCAAAGCCAATTTCGTTGATCAATAGAATGCTCTGTTGGATAATTTTTTTTCCTAAAATAGAAGTTTCCGGGTCTTTTAAATAAACCTTTTCACTTACCAGGATTTTAAGACTGGATAAAATGGAGTCCATAATTATTAATATTTCTGCAAATATAAAAGTAATACTATTAGAAATGAAATTTTAACTTTTATTTATAACTCATAAACTATTATTTAACTTTTTACTAAACGTTTCTTTATTTGTAGTATTCTAGTGCTAATTTTAAACAGAATTAATGAACTTTTCAACTACTGAGAATTGTCATGTTTTAATTGAAACAAACTCATTAACTTTGATAAAAAATTTGTGATTATGAGCAAGTACCTAAGCGCGGATGAAGCGGTAAAAGTTATAAATTCTAATGATAGAATATATGTTCAGGCCGCAGCAGCAACACCAACTGTTTTAACAAAAGCATTGGCTGAACGAGCCTCTGAACTACGAAATGTAGAAGTTTGCCATATGCATACCGAAGGAGAAGCGCCTTATTCTAATCCGGAATTGTCAGATAGTTTTCATGTTAATTCTTTTTTTATTGGTAAAAATGTAAGACATACTTTAGCAGCGGGAAATGGTTCTTACACACCTGTTTTTCTAAGTGAATTACCGCTTTTATTTCGCAAAAATGTATTGCCAATAAATGTTGTTTTTATTCATGTTTCTATTCCGGACAGTCACGGATATTGTTCTCTCGGTGTTTCTGTTGAAGCAACATTGGCCGCTATTGAAAATGCTAAAACGGTTATTGCTCAGGTTAATCCTCAAATGCCCAGAACTTTTGGAGATAGTTTACTTCATATTTCAAAAATTGATTATTTAGTCGAAGTTGATCGCCCTATTTACAGTCAGGAAATGGCGGTAATTTCTCCATTAGAAGGTAAAATAGGAAGTTTTGTGGCGAGTCTGATTGATGACGGAAGTACTTTGCAAATGGGTATTGGTTCTATTCCAAATGCAGCCTTAGCCAAATTAACAAATCACAAGAATCTTGGTCTTCATACTGAAATGTTTTCAGACGGTGTGATTGATTTAATTGAAAATGACATTATCAATTGCAATTATAAGGGAATATGCAGAGGAAGAGCTTTGGCCACTTTTTTAATCGGTTCTCAACGACTTTATGATTTTGTAAATGATAATCCCTTTGTAGAAATGCGAGAATCATCTTATGTCAACGATACTTCCAAAATAAGAAAAAATCCTAAAATGGTGGCAATTAATTCGGCAATTGAGGTCGATGTTACAGGACAGGTTTGTGCTGATTCTATAGGAGCCCAAATGTATTCTGGAGTAGGAGGTCAGATGGATTTTATTAGAGGCGCGTCATTAAGCGAAGGAGGGAAAGCAATAATTGCCTTGCCGTCAATTACAAAAAGAGGAGAAAGTCGAATAGTTCCTTTTCTTAAACAAGGTGCCGGTGTAGTTTCGACTCGTTCCCATGTTCAGTATATTATTACCGAAAACGGAATCGCCGACTTGTATGGTAAAACCTTGCGTCAACGTGCTGCTGAAATGGTTCGAATTGCTCATCCCAATCATCAGGAATGGATAGAGAAAACCTATTATGAGATGATTAACGGAATAGTTGTATAAATAAAAATACCCCCAAATAGTGTCTAATTTTTTGGGGGCAGTTTAATAGGTGCTTTTTTATTTTAAAGTAAAGAATGTCTGGTCATTGCCGCCGGTTTTTCTATTCCCATCAGGTCTAAAATTGTTGGTGCGATATCACTTAAAACACCATCGTGAATGGTTTTCAGTTCTTTGTCAACTAAGATAATTGGAACTGGATTTGTTGTATGTGCTGTATTAGGGCTGCCATCGGGATTAATCATAGTTTCGCAATTTCCGTGATCGGCTATTACTATAATCGTGTAATCATTGGCTAAAGCCGCAGTTACTACTTTTTCTACACATTGGTCAACCGCTTCGCAAGCTTTGATTGCCGCTGCCATAACTCCAGTGTGCCCAACCATGTCACCATTAGCAAAATTCAAACATACAAAATCAACTTCTCCTTTTTCTAATTCAGGAACTAAAGCGGCGGTAAGCTCAAAAGCACTCATTTCAGGCTGTAAATCGTAGGTGGCTACTTTAGGAGAGTTTTTCAAAATGCGGCTTTCGCCAACAAAAGGTTCTTCACGACCTCCTGAAAAGAAGAAAGTCACATGGGGATATTTCTCTGTTTCGGCAATTCTGATTTGTTTTTTATTTGCTTTTTCTAGAACTTCACCCAAGGTTTCTGTAATATTGTCTTTGTTGTAAACGACTTTTACATTTTCATAAGTTTCGTCATAATTAGTTAGCGTAACATAATACAAATTGAGTTTATGCATGTTTTGCTCATGGAAATCTTTTTGAGAAAGTACTTCTGTTAATTCCCGACCTCGATCAGTTCTGAAATTAAAGAAAATTACCACATCATTTTCTTTTATAGTAGCCAAAGGTTTGTCATCCTTATCAACCATTATGATAGGATCAATAAACTCATCGGTAATATTGTTTTTATAACTGTGTTCTATGCTTTCGATTGCATTTTTAGAATGAATTCCGGTTCCATTAACGAGTAAGTCATAGGCTAGTTTTACTCTTTCCCAACGTTTGTCGCGATCCATTGAATAATAACGACCAATCACAGAAGCTAATTTTACAGAAGTATTAGCTATATAATTTTCTAAATCTTGGATGTATTTCTTTCCTGATTTTGGATCCACATCGCGACCATCGGTGAAGGCGTGAACAAATACTTTTTGCAATCCAAAATCTTGAGTAGCATCAATTAATCCTCTTAAGTGCGAAGTATGCGAATGCACGCCACCGTCGGATACTAATCCTAAGAAATGCACATTTACGTTTTTATCTTTGGCATATTGAAAAGCATCAACTAAAACAGGCTCCTCATTTAATGTTTTATGTTCAACCGCTAGGTTTATTTTAGCTAAATCCTGGTAGACGATTCTTCCAGCACCTAAATTCATATGACCTACTTCTGAATTTCCCATCTGGCCTTCGGGTAAACCCACATTTAAACCATCTGTTCTCAACTGAGCACTTGGATATTTTGTGTAAAGGGAATTTATAAAAGGGATATTGGCATTATCTATGGCGGAAACTTTAGGGTCTGGAGATTTTCCCCAGCCATCAAGTATCATTAAAATTACTTTCTTGTTCATTATAATTATTATTTTAATGCAAATATAAGTTATTTCTAAAATATTTATGAACGGAGTCTTTAATTAATTTATTCTTGCTCAGTCTAATTCAGTTTAAATTTTAGATATAAGTCTTAGACTATTAAAATGGAAAGAGTAGGTGTTTTATCGATACATTTTGAATTTTAACGTTTTTTTTATTGAAATAAATTGCAATCGCTCTTTAAATGTCTTATATTTGATATAGAGAGTTTAGATTATAACTTTAAGATTACCAATGATTTATAAAATTTTGCCTGCAGTACTGTTTTTTTTGATGTCCTTCAATTCAATAGAAACCCGTTCCAATTATTCCAAACACGATGTCACTACTATTAAAACTAATTTTGAGAATAAAATAGATTTAGCTTATAGCCAATTAAAGTCCACCCGTTTTGCTATGCCGAATCTAGAAAGTTTTTCAAATGCAATGAGGGGTTTTTATTTGTTAAAAGCCAAAGGACTAATTCAGAAAGATATCCTAACGATTGTAGATTTTAGTTTATCGTCCAATATTAAGCGACTTTGGGTGATTGATTTGTCAACAAATACTATTCTTTTTAATTCTCTTGTTGCTCACGGAAAAAATACTGGTGCTGAATTTGCTACTAGCTTCTCTAATGATTCCTCATCCTTCAAAAGTAGTTTGGGCTTTTTTGCAACGGGTGAAATTTACAAAGGGAAACACGGTATTTCACTCAAACTAGACGGTCTTGAAAAAGGAATTAATGATCACGCCCGAGCACGAGCAGTTGTTATTCACGGTGCGGATTATGTCTCTGAATCCTTTGTTAGAAATAACAATAGATTGGGCAGAAGTTTAGGATGTCCTGCAATTCCAGTTAATTTATCGGCAGAAATTATAAATGCAATTAAAAATAAAAGCTGTTTGTATATCTATCATCCTTCTAGAGATCACGTAGCCTATTCTAGTTAGTGTTTAGTGTCTTATATAAATCGGCATCCAGATTATAGATATCATCTCTAAAAATCAGTTTGCCGTTTTCGCTCCATGCAGTCCAATACAGTAAATGGAACGCAATATTTTTCTTAATATTCACGTATATTGTTTTTTCGTTGGACAAGGTTTCTGTAATTTTATTTAAATTCCATTTAACAGGATCATTAAGTACATATTCTGTTAATTCTAATGGATTGTCTACTCTTACACATCCAGAACTCAAGGATCGTTCTGTTTTAGTAAAAAAATCCCTATGGTTGGTGTCATGCAAATACACCGAAAACCGATTTGGAAATATTAGTTTCACCATTCCTAATGAGTTAAAAGTACCAGGTGTCTGAACGTAGCGATAGCTTTTAGCATTAGCTAATTGCCAGTTCGTCGCACTCACTCGATTTCCATTTTGATCGAACAAACGTATATTTGTTTGGGCTAAATAGTTCCTATTTTTTAAAATAGCGGGAATTACGTCTTCTCTCAATATTGTAGGAGGTACAGTCCAGGTCGGGTTAAAGATAACCTGAGTCAACTTTGAACTAAGTACGGGGGTTTTTCGTTTAGGTCTTCCAACAATTACCCGATGTGTTCTCAACGTATCCTTATTTTTTACCAAAGTCAATTTATAATCCGGTATATTAATGATTATATATTCCTCTCCCATATTTTTAGGAAACCATTTCCACCGCTCTAAATTGACAATGATTTGGTGTTTGCGATCTTCTTTAGAGAAGTTTAAGGATTCAATAGTTGCAGAACCAATTTTCCCGTCAGGGGCTAAACCATGTCTTTTTTGAAATTTTTTTAGTGCTTCAAAGGTGTCATTATCATAGTTCATCGTTATACTATCTTTCGGTTTTAAATCTTCCCAATATATTAATCTTTTTTTAATAGAAATAACGGTCGAATTGCTATCATTTAAAATAATCTTGCCTTTTAGAACTATCTTTTTAAAGTGATCTGGCGGATAGGAATTGATTATTTTCAGTGCGTCTTTCAACTTTTGATACACAATATGATTTGGTTTCAATCGCTCTATTTTTATGTTTATTGAATCGCCATTTAGTAATTCGGATATGGCTTTGTTGAGGTCAATTTTATTGTCTTTTAAATCCCAGTTCCGGTATAAATTACGAGGATTAAGTCTTCCGTGATTTAAATGGCTAATATATTTTTGAAGATTGCTTGTGAGCAAAAGATCAAATTTTGCGAGGTCCAAATCAGATAGGATTTCTGCGTTTTGTTCAAAATTTTGTAATTGATTAATGTCGTAATCTTGAGGATTTAAGCCTTCCTCATCTGATTCTTCAAGGAGATCAATAACGGTTTTTCTTAGCGCATTATTTATCCAAACGGTTTTATATTCTTTGGCTTGATAGAAAGTAATTAGAAGTTTATTGTTGTTTTTTTTTAATTGAAGACTGTCGATTTCAATACTTCTTTTCTCTTTTTTATTTTCCGAAATTTGCATTATAGGAAGTGGTGCCCCCATTAATTTTGGCGATTCTTTTTTACATCCAATACTAATAAGGAGAATTATTAAAAGAGAATATCGCTTCATGACTACTTTTAATTAGACTCTAATTTACGTCTAATTGATTAGATTATGAAATATTTGGAGCCAAATTTATTTCTAATTTGTAGAAATTTTGATTTTGTAAAGCACTTAAACTAAATTGAATCTGACTTTTCACTTTTTGTGATTTTAAAATGAAGGAAGTAACTCTTTTTATGATGCGATTCCGTTTCTACTATTTCATATATTAGTAATTTATGCCAGTTTTGGCAATCGGTTTTTATAATGATGAAATGTAGATTTAGACGATCAGAATTATAATAATGTACGATTCAAAATGGTTAATTTTATTTTACAGACAGTTTCTGATAGATAATTCATCTCTAAGAATTCTAATAAGTGCCAAATAAGCCTTAATCGAGCTGACTTCCTCGGACTTTGTTAATTATTTTCTTCTCTTTCTATGAGATGATAAAGACTATAACAATTTAAGTATAAAATAATTAAGGCTCGTATTTGTATAACTTTATAAAGTCAAAATAATAAAAGAGAGTATTTTTTCAAAAAAACTTGCAATGAAGTGAACTTATTATTTATATTTGCACCGTTGTTAATGCGAAAGTAGCTCAGTTGGTAGAGCTCCAGCCTTCCAAGCTGGTTGTCGCGAGTTCGAGCCTCGTCTTTCGCTCTTCATAAAAGTTCAAACTTAGGTTTGAACTTTTTTTTGCTTTAATAGTAAATATTGTGAATTCGATTTGTTTCTATTTTACTCTCAAACTGCTAATAATTGCCATTACATCCTCATCTCCAAATCCTTCTTCTTGTGCCTTGCTGAAGCTGTCAAATAGCGGATGAATTAGTGGGCTATCTAATCCGGCTTCTTGAGCTAATCTTAAATCTTTAACGAGATGTTTTAGTGCAAAAGCAGCTGGATAATCGTTGTTTAAAATAGAGGGTGCTTTAATTTTTGTAACTCCATTTCCGCAAGCGCCTTCATTAATAATTGTTAGCATGTCTTGGGTTCGGACTCCGTTTTTTTCTGCAAATAATACGGTTTCTGCTAACCCTTGAAGGTTAAGTCCAAGTAAATAATTGATGGCTAATTTTGCAGAACTCGCTACACCTGCTTCTCCAACATGAATAGCGATTTTACCTAATACATCAAAAATAGGTTTTGCTTTTTCGTAGTTTTCAACTGAACCACCAACCAAAATAACCAATGCGCCATCCTGAGCGGGTTTTACACTTCCTGAAACCGGAGCGTCTAAAAATCCAATGTGCTGATTGTTTGAAATAGTCGCTAAATAACGAGATGTTTCTGGAGAAACGGTGCTCATATTGATAATGAGTTTCCCAGGATATTGGTATGACAATAAACCTAAATTGCCTTCGAAGATTTCTTTAACGGCAGCATCATTGGATAACATTGTCAAAACGATATCCGAATTTTCGATCAGTTCTTGTGGATTATTCGAAGTATGTGCTCCAAGAGCTAGCAATTCGGTTTCCTTTTCTTTTGTACGATTGTAAACAGAAAGTTCAAACCCAGCATTTAATAGGTTTTTCACCATTGGATTTCCCATATTACCAAGGCCAATCCATCCTAATTTTAATTTGTTCATAATGTTATTTCTTTATTTCTGTCTTTTTGAGACGTACTTGCAATTTGAATTTAAAGTCTTTTGGAACTTTCAGTGAATTTAAGATTTTATAATGAATTAGCAAGTGTTTTTATTTTCGTGACTATAATTTTTAATAGTATTTCTTTTATAAAAACTGAAGATTTTAACTTGATTTTTATAATTGTAAAGTTATTTAATTTTAAAAAGAATACTTCAGAATAACAAAAATGAAGCTGTGGATTTTTTTTGTGAATAAATGCCGCATTTGCTAAACTATGAATTTTATAAATCCTGTTAATTTTGACTTTATTGTAAGAAAAGTACTTTATTAAATGCTTTATATTAAGTTTTTTGAGATTGAATACGGAGGAACTCTGATATTGTTGTTGATTGGTATTGTTGGCTTCGCAGACTCATTTTACCAATGCTACCAATTCTCAATACGGAATCTGTTTTCAAAAGATTTAATTGATGCCAAATTTGTTGTTAAACCATAGTTTAAATCTATTAAAAATAATATTTAGATAGATATTATTCGCTAATTTTGACATTGATACAATAAAAAAATTAATTATTTTATGGAAAATATGAACAATCAAAACGAGGGAGGTAAATGTCCGTTTTCACCTGGAGTTGGTACTCCTGCTAAACAAGCCTCAGGTACAGTTCCGACAAATCGGGACTGGTGGCCAAATCAACTTAAATTAAATATTTTACGTCAGCACTCCACTTTATCCAACCCAATGGGAGAAAGTTTCAACTATGCTGAAGCTTTTAAGACTTTAGATTTTGAGGCCTTGAAAAAAGATATTAAAGAATTAATGACTACTTCACAAGATTGGTGGCCGGCAGATTATGGTTTTTATGGAGGATTTTTCATGAGAATGGCTTGGCACGGAGCAGGTACGTATCGTATCGCAGATGGTCGTGGTGGTTCAGGTTCTGGAACACAACGATTCGCACCTTTGAATAGTTGGCCAGATAATGCTAACTTAGACAAGGCTCGTTTGTTGCTTTGGCCGATAAAACAAAAATACGGTAATAAAATTTCATGGGCCGATTTAATGATTCTTACTGGTAACTGTGCTCTAGAAGTTGCTGGATTTAAAACTTTTGGTTTTGCTGCAGGACGTGAAGATGTATGGGAACCAAATGAAGATATTTATTGGGGATCAGAACGCGAATGGTTGGGAGACAATCGTTACAATGAAGATCGTGAATTAGAGAATCCTCTTGCTGCAGTTCAAATGGGATTAATTTATGTGAATCCAGAAGGACCTAACGGAAATCCTGATCCAGTATTAGCGGCTCATGATATTCGTGAGACTTTTGCTCGTATGGCAATGAACGATGAAGAAACAGTTGCACTTAGTGCAGGTGGTCATACTTTGGGTAAAACCCATGGCGCAGCAAATCCTGAAAAATATGTTGGCCCAGCACCAGCTGCAGCTCCTATCGAAGAACAAAGTTTAGGTTGGAAAAACACATATGGCAAGGGTAACGCAGAAGACACTATCACTAGTGGATTAGAAGGCGCTTGGACTACAACTCCTTCAAAATGGAGTTATAACTACTTAGAAAATTTATTCGGATACGAATGGGAATTGACTAAAAGTCCCGCTGGCGCTCATCAGTGGAGACCAAAAGATGGTGCAGGAGCTGGTTTAGTGCCTGACGCACACGACCCTTCAAAAAGTCACCAACCATTTATGTTGACTACAGATCTTTCGTTGAGATTTGACCCAGCATACGAAAAAATTGCGAGACGCTTTTTAGAGAATCCAGCTGAATTTGATGATGCTTTTGCAAGAGCATGGTTCAAACTTACGCACCGTGATATGGGACCTAAATCTCGCTATTTAGGACCAGAAGTCCCTGCTGAAGATTTAATTTGGCAAGATCCAATTCCAGTTGTTTCTCATAAGCTAATTGATGATAAAGATATTGTAGCTCTAAAAGAACAGATTCTTGCATCAGGTTTGTCTATATCTGAATTGGTAGCTACGGCATGGGCATCAGCATCTACTTTCCGAGGTTCTGATAAACGTGGTGGAGCTAATGGAGGACGTATTCGTCTTGCGCCACAGAAAGATTGGGATTTAAACAATCCAGCGCAATTGTCTAAAGTTTTAACGACACTTGAAGTAATTCAAGCTGCATTCAATACGGCTCAAACTGGAGG
>CANEZU010000085.1 GCA_947444255.1 Flavobacteriaceae bacterium
CTTAATTCAGATCCGCCAGCATCATAGTATTTGACGCGCATTCCAGTTTGAGTTCCCAAGAGTATACTTTCGAAATTAGTAGTGTCAAAAGCAATTAGTCCATCCTGATGTAGCGGATCCGTTTCGTCATCACAAATAGAAGTCAAATTAGCCGGAATAGGATAAGCATCGGCCAAATCATCTACTTGAAATTGGATTGTTGTTTCATCGGAACAGCCCAATGGGGATTTATTAGTCAGGACTGCTTTTATGGTTTGCGAACTTGAGGTGAAAGTTGCCGGAAACGGACTGGACATCAATTGTCCATTGGAATCTAGTAAAGGATTATTTAATGAGTCGAAATACTGAACGCTTACATTCGAAAGTGATTGTCCTTTTAATAAATCATTTTCCAGATTGCTGGTGTCAAAACTAAGAATTCCATCCTGATTGTCATCACATTGTCTTGGAATAAAAACCGTATTCGCAATCGGTAGGGCTTCAACATTTAATTTTACAAATGGACCCAAGCCAAAGCAGTCGTTGCTTATTTTACTATCAATACGAACCCAAATCTCTTGGGTATTTGGATATCCAATATTTCTATATTTTGTAATGTCGCTAATGGCATTTATTTCGGATAAGGCATCGGCTTGATTACGGTAGTATTCTATAGTATAGTTTGTTGTTGGCGACAATTTTGCCTCGATCTCTGTTTTAGAACTGCTTAAATCAAAGCTGGCTATTCCATCTCTTTTATCGTTATTGGCCGAGTTGTTTCCATTGGAATCTAGAAAGTCATCACAGGCAGGGGGTATTAGTATTTGAGGGGAGGAAGGAATTTGGGTTGCAATAACTTGTAAATTTATTTGAGCTAGTCTGAAACAACCATTGGCATTGACAACTCTAGCCCAAACGGGCATATTAAAAGCAGTTGTATTATTAAAAGCAATTGGTGTTGTTATTAGCTCTGCTACATTTCCCGTATTGGCTCCAGAATAAGAGGTGTAATAGAAGAATGTTTCATTTGCCGAATCAGTTGAAATACGATCGTTGTTTACGCTTAGATTAAAGGTGGAAAATCCAGTCAAATCAGTACCGCATTGCGTGATTTCGATATCTTTTACAATCGGCAAATTATTAACTTGGAGTGTTGCTGCGTCAGAAATCAGCCCACAGGTATTTCCTGTTTGCGCCAGTTTTACTCGGTATTGGTATCCGTCCATCGCTCTTTTTACATTTGCAATGGTTAATGAATTCGAACTTATTCCCGAATAAGTAGCATCCGTATTCAAATCAGTGAAAGTAGTGCCTCCATCTGTTGAAATTTGCCATTGATAAGTATTACCGGTATTGTCTATTAAACTAATGATTGCGGTATCCAATTCACAGGTTGCGGCTACCATTGGCTGGCTGCTAATACTAATTGGAGCAGCAAGGATATAATTCGCATTTGGAATCGTGTAAGCAGTTCCGCTAGTTACTAATCCACGGTAATCTACTATTATTGGTAGACCACCCAAATAAGAATCCTGATTGCTGTCTGTAAAGCCCGCTTCGATTACATCCGAACATCCATCATCGTCACTATCTGAATCGACATAATTAGAAAGGCCAGTTCCATCTGTATTCGTGCCAGTTTCAACCTTGTCCTTAATACCATCATTGTCAGAATCCAAATCATAATAATCAGGAATTCCATCCAAATCAAAGTCGGAAGCTGTTGTGGCAGGTTCGAAAGCATCATCTATTCCGTTAGCATTCAAATCTAAATTAGAGAGAGGAATTGGTAGCTGACTCCTAAATTCAAGACGGTCTGGGATGCCATCATTATCAGAATCAGGATCCAATTGATCGGGAATCAAATCTCCATCTGTATCTTTTGGAATACAACTAACAAAAAGTTTGAATGGAGCGCTATTCGGGGCTGTATCTGATTGGTTAGTTTGTGAAAAAGTCAAGGAAGTGGTTTGATAGGAGTGAAAACTAAAAGTTCCCGTTCCTGCAGCTAGAGGAAGAGTTCCGTTGCGACGAAACCGGATTTCAAAAGAGGAATATTCCTTAATTCCGCTTTCATAAACACCATCATAGTTGGTGTCAATTAACAATTGGTTATCGGAATTTAGTACCGTAATTGTTTTGTCAACTGGCGATTTTAGCATAAAATCAGCATCTGAATTTAATAAATCACTACTGTTTGCAGCAACTCCATATACTAAAGCAACTGAAATTGCCTTGGCGAAATCTAGGGTATAGGAAATCGTATTGTTTTTACCGGGGGGAACTTCGCTTAGAAAATTACCATCACTATTTCCACTAATACTTCCCATTACGGTTGCTTGTCCTGGACTAATTACAGTTCCTGTAAAAGAATTACTATAAGTATTGATATTGATAGCAGCTGCTAAGGGATTAGAAGTATTAAGTACTAAATCACCAAAGGATTCTTCACAATTGCTAATGCCATCCTGATCCAAATCCTGATCAACAGCATCGGGTATAAGATCCCCATCGGTATCAGGCGGACAAATACTAACTGGAATTTTATCTGACATCAAGGCCGAGCCACAGCCACTTATTGTAGCCGAAACATAGTAGTATCCTGGCTCAGTAGGCGAGTAGTTCGCATTAGTTTCTCCAGGATCAATGCTGCCATTTTTATACCAAATAAAATTGTCAAAGGCAGTAAGTGTATTTACTTTTAATTCGATATTGGGAATACAATTGGATTGGGTTGTAATTAATGGCTGAAAACTAACTTCTGGTTTAAAAGTAAAACCGGAATAGAATCCACCATAGGTTGCTGCGCCACTAGAACCAAAATAAGACAAGTACACTTGTTTAGTGGAAAAAACAGAAATATTTCCGCTTAGACCTTCGAAGGTATAGGTTTCATAACTCGAGTTCCCACTTACTGCTAAAGGTCCTCTTACAATTATGTTGGAAGGTAAAGAAGATAGTGAATAGGAGGCGCCGTTAATAATAAAGTCTAAGCTAGCGGCAATCTCTGTAACGATACAGACTGTTCCTATAAAATCGGTTTTATTTCCTACTTCATTTATAAGCGGAATATTATTAATTATTTTTGGAGTCTGACAACTTAAGGGAGGAACAAAATCCATATTTTGATTCGCTTGCGAGAGCGTTCCTCCTATACCCTGATAAGCAAAAACATTTTTAGAAGTTCGGACATACAGGTTTCCATTTGCTGAAAATTCGGCTCCACTATAAGCAATGTATTGTCCTGCTTGTATGGTTTGAGGAGTGCTACTGCCGTTTAAAAACACATCTGTATTGTCTTCATTGGCTATAATTAGTGGACGTTCTATTTGATCAACACCATTTCCCTTGATAAAAATATATTCGTTACCTGTTCTTTCGGCAGATACAATCTGGTCAAAGCCCAAATCTAAATTAGTAGTATCTCCATTGGAGCCAGCAAAAGAACCGCAGTTTACCGCTATAGGTTTATCAGAACTAATTGCAGCTCCTATAAGTCCATCTTTGTTAGCACTATTTGAATCCTCAACAGCAATCACATAGCTTTCGCCACTATTTAAAATGATGTCAGCAGGAGTATTTCCTGCGGCTGCATTGTTTAGTAATACCACTCCGGCTTTTATATCCTTGAAAGAAATTCGAGTGTTGTTTTCAGTAGCAAGTATGGAAGCGAAAGTATAATGATTGTATGTAAATGGTGAATTAGTATCATTCAGTGCGTCTTTATTAATAAAAGCACCAATCCTAAATTGTGTTCCAAGTGCTGCAATGCCTTTAGAAACGAGTCCGCCAGCTTGATTATTTTGAGGGGTAGAAGTTAATCTAACGGTAACATAAACTAAATCATCTGCTTCAATTATATAACCTTTGTTGTTTCTAACCGTGCTTACGTCGCCCTGATTTACTAAAAGTTGCGTATTGTAACCGCTGCCTATATCAAACCGGTAGGGGCTATCTCTAGAAACAGTTCCAATTGTTGTTGCTGCTCCAATTGCTCTAATTTTAAAATTTATAGGAGACTGACTTGGACAGGAAATATACATGTATTGGCCTTGTGGGGCCTGTGTTTCAGAATTGGATAAGGGTGGTATATAATGTGTTTTGCTAAATTGTGCCAAACATAAATGGGACAGCATTAAAAAACATCCTACTAAACACTTTTTCATTCTATAAAAATAATAAAATTAGCAGAATCACAATAGGTTAGACGCTAATTTATTTTATTTAATTTAGAAATTTTGTTAAAAGGGATGCTTTTTAATTTTCGGAGATTTTGAACTTTAGAGATCTCTTTTTTCGAGTAATTTAAAGGATGAGTAAACAAAGATCAGAGTCCATACCAGTACTATTAATAAGCTATACCAATGAACCCCATAATCTTTAATTTCAGAAATTCCCATTTGAGGTCCAAAAGGCTTAACAATTGATAATCGGGAAAACGGCTCTACAATCAGGTTAGACATCGATTCTAAAGGTAAAAACTGGCTAATATAAGAAGCGGTTTTGCCCTCAGGAAAAATGCTAAAGTTTAAAATACCCTTGATAATTCCTTCGAGAATGTACCAAACTAATAAAAATCCCAGAGCAAAGGCAGATCGTTTAATCAATATTCCTAATAAAAGGCAAAAGGAAAAGAAGCCGATGAGTTTAACAAAGTAGGCAAGAAGGTATTCTAAACCTGTAAAAATAACCGAAATTTCGGTCGTTGCAGAATAGTTTAATCCTAAAATTAGCGAAAGTAAAAATATATAAAAAGTGGATGCTGCTGCAAATATAATTACGGTATAAAATTTAGAAAGTACGAATTCTTTCTTGCTCAGACCATCTATCAGGTTTTGTTTCAATGTGCCGTAGCTGTATTCATTAGCCATCATTGAAACAATTACTATGGCTAGAAATAATTTTAAATAAGCGGCAATATAAGTGTTAAAATGCCAGATATAAGGGAAATCAAAAATTCCCATTTTAGCTAAACTGGATTGATTTCCTCCTAAATCAAAATTAATAGAAGCAATCCAAACGATAAAAGACAGTAAAATAAAATAAATAAATGTCAATAGGCGACTGGCTTTGTTTTTCCAGATTTTTTGTAATTCTATAGCGAGTAGACGTTTCATTATTTTGATTTAGGGTTTTTGTTGGTCAATTCTAAAAATTGTTCTTCCAAACTGTTTTTGCGTTTTACTAAATGATTTAGTATTACCTTATTCTCATACAAGAATTGATTTAAATCTTTTGCTTCTAAGGGCGCTTTCAAATAAACTAAGATTTTGCCATTTTCCTCGCTTGATTTTTGAACAGCAGGATGTTTTTCCAGTACGGCTTTTAATAAAAGATTATCATCCGATTCCAACTCAAAAAAACCTTCGTTAGCGCTTATTTTATCGACACTTCCGGAATATAAAACTTCCCCTTTTCGCAAAACTAAAACGTGGCTGCATACTTTTTCTACTTCATCCAATAAATGGGAAGCCAATAAGATAGTGGTGCCTTGAGCGGCAATCATTTTGATGATATCTCTAATTTGATGAATTCCCTGTGGATCTAAACCATTCGTAGGCTCATCCAGAATTAGAATTTCGGGATCGTTGAGTAGGGCAGAAGCAATAGCTAATCGCTGTTTCATACCCAAAGAAAAAGTACTGAATTTATAATTCTGACGGTCTGCTAAACCTACTAATTCTAGTTTTTCTTGTACTTTGCTGTAATTAATTCCTTTGATTTTGCATACCAATTCCAGGTTTTCTCTTGCCGTCATATACGGATAGAAATTGGGTCTTTCAATTATAGCCCCCACCTTTTTTAAAGCCTCATGTGTTTTCATTGTACCGCCAAACCAACTGTAATCACCAGAACTTTTGTTGACCACATTGAGGACAATTCCCAAAGTGGTTGATTTCCCACTACCATTGGGTCCTAGAATTCCGTACACATCACCTTTGTTGATTTCGAGAGAAACATTTTTTACGGCCTGCAGTGCTCCAAAATGTTTGCTTAGATTGTGAATAGAAAGTATGGTTTCCAAATTATATATCTTTTTACTGTGTTAGACGATTGATTGTAGCAATTGTTACCCTAAATTCTATTTTAGTTTTGCTGTTCTATGAGGCTAGTCATAAATTTTAACTTCTCAGAAGTTATTGGTTTCTGAATATAACTTCGGATGATTGGAAATTTTTTTGATGTTTCCAGATCCAAGGGATCAATGGATGAAGTGATGATAAAAATGGAAATATCTTTTTTAATAGATAAGTTTTTATATTCTTCTAGAAACTGCCAACCGTCCATTATTGGCATATTGATATCCAACAAAATGATATCCGGAAGCGTGTTTATTTCTGAAGCATTTTTTGTAAGATCTTCCATGGCCAATTCAGAATTATTAAACAACTTAATGTCATCGCTAAAACCATAAGTAGTCAAGAGTATACTGACCAATCGAGCAGTCAATTTATCATCATCAATGATATAGGTTCGTTTATTTGTCATTAAAATATATTTTAAAAATGGATCCTTGGCCTTCAGTACTTTCTACTTCAATTTTGCCATTCATAGCTTCTAATTGGTTTTTTGTAATAAACAAACCAATTCCTTTTGCATCTTCATTTCCATGAAAGGTTTTATACATGCCAAAAATCTTATCCCCATGCCTATTTAAATTAATCCCGAGTCCGTTGTCTTTGAAATTAATGATACTATGGGATTCGGTCATTTGGTGGCTTATTTCTAATGTGCTTTTCCGATTTTTTGCTTTGTATTTTATGGCATTGGTCATTAGATTAATCAAAATACTGTCTAAATAAGCCGGAATTACCTTTACTGTTAATTGAGGAGGTATTAAATTTATGATTTCGAGCCCACTATCACTAATTAAAAGACTTAAGGCCTGTTTGGTTTTTTCAATTTGTTCTTTAAGAAACACGGTCTTTTTTTGAATACCTGTATTTTTATCGATAGTAATAATTTCGTTTAAATATTCTATTGTTTCAGATAGCTTGTCGGTACCTTCTTTGAATAATTCGAAATAAGAAATCTTATCCTTAGGATTAACCGAGTTTTCTATCAAATCGACCAGCATTGACAAATTGCTGGCATGGGACCGAATATTATGAGAAACAATGTGGGTAAAATTGATTAGTTTGCTATTTTGTAAACTCATCTCTTCCGCTAGTTTCTTCAGTTCTAATTCCTTCTCTTTTCGAAGCGTAATGTTTCTACCTACACTAACAAAATTGGTGCAAACCCCATTTGAGTCAACTATTGGATTGATGCTTAGTTCAAACCAATATTTTTCTCTTTTTTTATTGTAGTTAATAATTTCTACCGTAATACTTCTTTGTGCTTTTATGGCCTCTCGTATTAGATTTGTTGTATTTGGTTCGGTTTCCGGCCCTTTTGATAAATGGCCTGGTTTGGCCATCATAAGTTCTGGTAATGAATAACCACAGAGCTCCAAATAAGCAGTATTGGCCCATAGCAATTCTCCAACAGGGTTCGCTATTATTATAGTGTCTGTAGTCTCTGAAGCCGCCAGGGACAGCATCTTTATTTGTTCATCTTCTTTTTTTCGAACACTGATATCTCTAAAAAAACAAATAAAAATAGGGCTTTTATCGGTTTGAATCTTCATTTCAGCAGCAATTTCAACGGGTATACTGCTGCCTGATTTTGTTGTTAAACTGCTTTCACCAATAAGATAATGCTCATTTGCAATAGTTTTTTCTAAAAAAAGTGAGAAATCAGAAGCCTGTTTTCTTGAAAACAGTACTGAAAAAGCATGTCCAATTAATTCCGAACTTTCAAATTGACTCAGTTCAAAGGCTCTGGAATTGCAATATTGAATTGTTTTAGTATTAGCATCAATTATAAAGACGGCATCATTGGTATTTAGAAAAACAGAAGAATTTTTTTCATTATTCAAGCGGAGTTCATTAATTAAATTTTGCTCTGCTGTTATGTCAAGACAAGATCCTAAAATTGAAATTATTTTATTGTTTTTGCGTGCTATTTGACAAGTCGATTCAACGTATTTGGAATTATTTTTGAAGGTAGTAACTTGAAAGGTTTGAACAAAAGGAATTCCTTCTGTGATTGCCCTTTCAACTAATGATTTCATCTTAGAACGGTCTTCTCCCGGATCATAAAAATTTAGAGCTTCTTCAAGATTGGGAATATAGTCTAGCTCGACTTCAAGAATGGTTCTCATCGTTGTGTCCCAGAAAATTTCATTTGTTTCCAAATTTAGTTCCCAAAATCCAACTCGTGCTAGTTCGGCTGCTTTTAAATAGTCATTTGAATTATGCAGCATTGATTTGCAGATAGTTTAGATTATAAAAGTACTACAATAGGACTAGACTTAAAACTTAAAATTGAATTAAGTATATTAAATTAAATTGGACGGTATATCTTATGATTTAATTCTAGGTTCTACCCTATGATATGATGTCTTTTTTTATAAAACAAGGATACTGTTTCATTAATTTCTTTTTGTTCCGGTGTCAGACAAACTTTATGACCGTTATCATCATTTGTCAATTCGGTATGACAAACAGAGCATTCGTATTCCTTGAAATAATTAGTTATATTTCGGGTGGTTACATAATGATGGCCAAAAAGAGAACACCAGATTTTTTGAATAAAAATCCTTAGGTTAATTTTGTAGTTGTGCATGAGCTTCAGGGTATTATAGTACTAAAGTTATTTTATTTTTGGATTAAAGTCAAATAAAATCGATAAAATACATTTGTTATAAATTAAAATATGTAATTTCTTACAAAATACTATTTAAGACCTCTTTTTTCAACGATTAGTAGATTGCTTTTAAAAAGTGTAAATTTGTAATGTAAAAGTGAAGAAATGAGTGAGCCTTTAATGCTTTTAAAAAAACCTTCTTATCCTGTAAATGATTCTCTTTTTGATTATTTAGAGCGATTTGATCGAGTCTCAAAAGTCCCCATAGATTATGATGATTTATTGCGTTTTTCAGGTTCGGTGACGGTATATGACCGTAAAGAACAGGATACACTTTGGATTCGAGTTTATTATAGTGAATACGAAAGAAATGAAATTGATTTAACGCTTAAAAAAATATATTCTCTTTTACATTCCGATGGAAATCTCAGTATTATTAAATACCTGAATGTCGATTCTATTGATTATTGCACTTTTGGAAATTCTAAACCGTTCCGAATTAAAGTCAGAAATATTCTGAACGACAATTACACGCATTTTTATGTCAAGAAAGCAGATGCTTCAAGGATTTATGGATTAGAGTTGGAGCACATTTTATCACCGGATAAAATCAATTTCTTGGTTTATAAAAACACCCTCATTGAAGAACATATTATGGGGATTCCAGGGGATGTTTTTATGAAAACCCTTCTCTTAAAATGTTCAGAAACCGAAAAAGCACAGATAGCTAAAGAGTTTGTAAAATTTAATGAACGCTGCATGATTCGATTGCTTGGCGACATGCGTTCCTATAATTATGTAATTGTTAC
>CANEZU010000086.1 GCA_947444255.1 Flavobacteriaceae bacterium
AAATGAATCAACGGTATAATGGCAAACCCCAATTGTAAACTTAAAATTACCTGACTAAAAATCAACAATTTACCAGTGATACTTTCACCATATATCAAAATAATAATTACAGCAGGTACAATTGCAATTAATCGGGTGATAATTCTTCTAACCCAAGGTTGAATTCGTAAATTAAGATAGCCTTCCATTACAATTTGCCCAGCCAAAGTTCCAGTAATAGTGGAGCTTTGTCCCGCCGCAATCAATGCTACGGCAAACAATATGGGCGCTAGTTTGTTTCCTAAAAGTGGTTCCAGAAAACGATGTGCATCCTGAATTTCGGCAACTTCATACATACCATTTTTATAAAATGTTGCTGCCGCCAAAATTAAAATGGCCGCATTTACAAAAAAAGCTAAATTCAAAGCTATAGTTGAATCTATAAAATTATATTTTATGGCCTGTTGAATGCCTTCTTTAGTTCTTTCAAATTTTCGGGTTTGCACTAAAGAAGAATGTAAATATAAATTGTGTGGCATAACCGTTGCGCCAATAATTCCAATAGCAATATATAAAGCAGCCTCATTCGGTAATGACGGTATTAATCCATAGATGACTTTGTGCAAATCTGGTTGTGCAAAAAACATCTCAAATATGAAGGAAAACCCAATAATTGCAACCAATGCTATGATAAAAGCTTCCATTTTTCGAATGCCTTTGTTAATTAGAAAAAGCAAAAGAAAAGTATCCAGCACCGTTAGCAAAACACCTTCAATCAAGGGAATATCAAACAAAAGATTAATCCCAATTGCCATTCCTAATACTTCGGCCAAATCACAAGCGGCAATAGCTATCTCGGCTAGAAAATAAAGAATGTAATTTACAAAAGGAGAATAGGTCTCTCTTGAAGCTTGTGCCAAATCGCGTTGGGTCACAATTCCGAGTCTTGCACTTAAACTCTGTAGCAACAACGCCATTAAGTTACTCATCAATAAAACCCAGAGTAAAGCATAGCCAAATTGACTTCCTCCAGCAATATCAGTTGCCCAATTACCCGGATCCATATAACCAACACTGATTAAATAGGCCGGCCCAAAAAAAGCAAGAATCTTTCTGAATCCTGATTTTTTGTTTTGAGTGGAAACCGATTCGTTAACTTCTCCTAATGATTTGCCCATTTTATTGATCTACTTTACAAAAGTAAGTAATTAATTTGTCATGGGTAATTATATTTTTAGATTAGTCTAAAAATAAAGATTCCTTTCTAATCATTATAAAATGTTTATTTTTGATAAAAATTGCCTCTCTTCAAAATGAAACATTACGATTATATTTTTACAGGAACTGGTTTGTCTGCTTTAATGACTGTCTATAAGTTAGTGCTTTCTGGAAAGTTTTCCGATAAATCTATTCTTCTTTTGGACGGAAATTCCAAAAAAACAAATGATCGAACCTGGTGTTTTTGGAATGAAAAGGAATCCCTTTGGGATAAATCAATTTCAAAAAAATGGGATTCGGCCTTATTTGCAAATAAACTCTTTCGCAGAAATTTAGACTTAAAACCATACAAATACAATAAAGTCAAGGGAATCGATTTTTACAAGCAAGTATTTGATTTGATTCAGAAACAAGAAAATATCACTTTCACAAATCAGAAAGTACTCGAAATTGAAGAATCTGAAACTATAATTTTAGTACAAACGGATACTGAAAGTTTCTCCTGTACCAAACTTTTCAACAGCATTTACAACCCGCAAAAAGTTGAAAGTCAAACAGATTATCCTTTGCTCCAGCAGCATTTTATTGGTTGGTTTATTAAAAGTGAACAGCCTGTTTTCAATCCGGAGCAAGCAACTTTCATGGACTTTTCCGTGGAACAAAAAGGAAATACTCGTTTTATGTATGTGTTACCATCATCGGAAACAGAAGCTTTAGTAGAATACACCTTGTTTTCGCATCATCTTTTAAAGAAAGAAGACTACGAAACTGAAATTCAGAAATACATTGAAAAACTAGGAAGTAGCAAATATGAAATCGTCGAAAAAGAACAAGGAAGCATTCCTATGACTTGCTTTCCATTCTGGAAACGCAACACAAAAAATGTAATTAATATTGGCACTTCTGGTGGATGGACTAAAGCTAGTACAGGTTACACTTTCAAGAATTCGGATACCAAATCGACAGAACTCGTTGCCTTTTTAGAAAAGGAAACCGATTTTAGAAAATTTCATAAAAAAACTAAGTTTTGGTTTTATGACTTGCTTTTATTGGACATTTTAGACCGGAATAACGAACTTGGAGCATCCATTTTTGCAGCTATGTTCAAAAAAGGAAATCCTGCGCTGGTTTTTAGATTCTTGGATGAAGAAACCACTCTATTTGAAGATATTAATGTTATTTTAAAATGTCCGACCTTACTTTTTATAAAAGCGTTATTCAATGTTATTTTTAAAAAGATTTATTCCATTAAACTATAACAAAACTTTATAATTCAAATAAAATTCTTCGATCTAAACTTTGTAACTTTGTAAATCTTTAGAGAAAGAAAAATTAATTTTTTAAAATATAAATATTATGTATCCAGAAGAAATGGTAAAACCAATGCGAGCTGAATTATCAGACGCTGGTTTTCAAGAATTACATACAACTGAGGCAGTTGAAATCGCATTAAAAGCATCAGGAACAACATTAGTAGTAGTAAATTCAGTTTGTGGATGTGCTGCTAGAAATGCACGCCCGGGAGCAAAAATGAGTTTAGAAGGTGCCAAAAAACCAGATCATTTAGTGACTGTTTTTGCAGGAGTTGATAGAGATGCCGTAAATTCTGCAAGAGGATTTATGTTGCCTTTTCCTCCATCTTCTCCTTCAATTGCCTTATTCAAAGATGGCGAATTGGTTCACATGTTAGAGCGTCACCACATTGAAGGTCGCCCAGCAGAACTGATTGCTGAAAACTTGCAAGATGCTTTTAACGAATATTGTTAATTTATCTTATAAAACTGAAAACAGCCCTGCAAATGCAGGGCTGTTTTTTGATAAATCAATTTTTGATAAATCAAACTTAACTCGCTCTTCCAATAACTGTAGCTTCTGGTATTTCGATTAATTTTCCGCTTTTGACATCAAAAAGATAGCCATAAACTGGAATATGCGTTGGAACTAATGCATGATTTCTTATTCTTTTTACATCCTGAATAATACTTTCTGACTGATTATTAATCGTTAGAAACGAAATGTTTTTGGCTTCCTCAGAGCCGCCTTCCGTACTGACATTTCTCCATCCATTTTCATCAACAGTAGCAGTAGAAAGACTTGTAGAAAGTAAATCTCTAATAATCTCATCTGTAAAAGTTTCCATTCCACAATCAGTATGATGAATAACAAACCATTCTGCAGTGCCTAATAATTTATAAGAAATAATTAAAGAACGAATCGCATCATCACTGGCTCTTCCTCCTGCATTCCGAATAACATGGGCGTCACCTTCTGAAAGTCCGGCGTATTTCGCAGGGTCTAATCGGGCATCCATGCAAGTCAGAATAGCAAATTTTCTTCCTGGAGGCATTGGTAAATTCGCTTTTTCGCCAAAGCTTTCAGAATAATTCTGATTCGATATCAGTACTTCTTGGTGAACAAGACTGTTCTCTTTTTGTAATAAATTTTCTATATTCATTAAATTTTAGTTTTAGAAATTCCTCAATAAGGAATTAAATGAAGGTTTTCGATTGTTTAGAGAATAGTGTTATTTCAATACTCTACTAAATCGATAGACAAATCTAAGTGTTAATGTACTTGGGTGAAAATTTTTAACATTTAATTAGTTATTGTCCAAATAAGAAAAAGGCAATAATCAAGGTTATGATAATATTAAACAACTGCGCTATTAAAAAAGCATAAAGTGGTTTTCGATTCGAATGACTGAATAAATCTTTAAAATTAGTTTCCAAACCAATACTTGTAAAGGCCAATGCGAACCAAATTCCTTGCAAATTCTTTAAACTGTCTTTCACTTCTTCTCTCATTTCTGAAGTCAAAAAGAAGGAAAACAGCAAAGAAGCTGCTACGAAACCAATCACAAACTTGGGAAAACGCTCCCAAATTACCGCTAATGTAGGTTTAGATGCAACTACATCCGAAGAAGTATTTTGAGTATAGGTCCAATAAACCGATATCGCAAAAGCAGCTAAACCAAGAAGTACGTTTTGTGAAAATTTCACGATCGTGCTGATTTTCAAAGCTTCTTCACCTACCAAAGAACCCGAAGCAACAACTGCACCGGTTGTATCAATACTTCCGCCAAGCCATGCTCCAGTAACTTCTTGAGGAAAGTTAAAATAATTAGCGATATAAGGCATGAAAATCATCATGGGAACGGCGGTTATCAAAACCATCGAAATGACGTAAGCTAATTTTTTAGGATCTCCTTTTATGGCTCCCGATGTCGCAATTGCTGCCGAAACTCCACAAATCGAAACGGCACTTGAAATCATCATGGTCAGTTCATCATCTACTTTTAATTTTTTACAAAGCCAAAAGGCAAAATACCAAACCGATAAAACCACCACTAATGCTTGCAACAAACCCAAAGATCCTGCTTTGAGAATGTCGGAGAAAATAATACTGGTTCCGAGTAAAACCAATCCGATTTTGACAAAAAGTTCCGTAGACAAAGTCAATCGAAACCATTCGGGCAGTTTGAAAAAATTTCCAATGAAAAGTCCCAAAATCAAACTAAAAATTACAGCTTCTAAATTGAGTGCTTTAATCTGACCATTACCTGCAATAATAAGAGCGATAACCGTTAATAAATAAACGGCAGGGAAACCCAATAAAAAGTTTTTTACTGATTTGCCAGTCAAAAAAGCACCAAGACCCCCAATCGTTGTTAGGAAAGCAAATTGGGACAAAATAATTTGTAAATTCTGATAATTAAGCACATTATCTATTAGATCAGCACTATTGGACCATTTGAATACCGGAACCGAAAGGAGAAATACAAAAAGAGACAAACCAATAATTAAGAATCCTAATAATACGACGGTCCAGTCTTCGTGAATAGCGAGCGATTTTGTTTTTAATGGCATTTAAAAAAATTTATTTTATTGTTAAAAATTAAATCACTCAAAAAACCATTTGAATAACTATGCTTTTCCAAATATAGTACTATAGCATGCTGAGGAAATAATTGTTGACTGCATTTGGGAATAAAATACAATTATTAAAACCTAATTCACTTTATTACTATTATATTAAATTTTTTTTAGCTAAAACAGCAAACACCCTTTCGAGAAAACAACTTGATTTTTAAATAAAAAACCCAAAAGCCACGAACAATCGTATCTTTTGGGTTTCATAAACTAGCTAAATCAAATCAGACTTTTTTAATCGCTTCTTCTGCTTTTTTATATCCAATTAATTCACGGTATTTGCTTTCTGTATCTTTTAGTTCGTCTTCTAATTCTTTGATTTTACTGATGTCTTTAATTGTAATCAAGGCCGCTACAACTCTGGAATTCTGATCTATTAATGGCTTTCCGCTAATCAAAACTCTTTTTTTCTTTTGAGTATCCGGATTCCAAAGTACAATTTCTATCGACTCCGTACTTTCTCCACGTAAAGCCCGTTCCAATGGTAAATATTGCGAAGGAAATATTGTTTTTTCATCAGGATAATAAATTTCAAAATGTTCTGCTAAGTCCGTATAAGGAACTGCTTCACCATTAGTTCTGAAAATTTCGCTCGCCAGTTTATTTGCCATTACAATTTTTTTATCGGCATTGGCAACAAGAACCCCTTCTCCAATATTTTCAATTATTAATCGTAATTTTTCTTCGTTTTCAAATAATTTTGCATTTATAATCTGTTGCGCATTTTCTAGCTCAACCTGTTCGCTGATATCACGGGCAACCGAATATAAGATACCACTTTCCACATCTAAATTACTATGCCAATCCAGCCATTTAAAACTTCCGTCTTTGCAAAGTAATCGTGCTTTAAAATTAACCATGGTTTCTCCTTTCGAAAGTTTATTAAACAATTCAAGAATAATGATCTTATCATCTGGATGTGTCAAATCAGAAAATTTTAATTTATCTAAATCTCCTGTCAAATAACCTAATGTTTTAGTGAAAGCATAATTGGTTTTTAAAAAACGTTCGGCCTTAGTAACTACAAGAATATCAAATGCCAAGTTGAAAAAAGAATCCGCAACTTTTAAATTTTCTTCATATTTAACTAAATCAGTAACATCTCGCGCTACGGCATAAATTATTCCTGTTTGAAGATCTATCGTACTCGTCCAATCTATCCATTTATAGGACTTATCTTTGCATAAAGTTCGGATCCTGTGGTTTACGACTGAATCATTCTTTTGCAATTTTCGTACTCCACTTATAAAAAGAGGTAAATCATCTGGATAAATATATTCTACATACGGTTTTGCTCCCAGATCAAATTGATTGTAACCCAAAACCCTCATAAATGCAGCATTTGCTTTGACAAAATAATCCCCTTCTAAAACTACTAGCATATCAAAAGACATATTAAAAAAAGTATCGGCTACTTTCAATTGTTTTTCAAATCCTTTTTGTTCCGTTACATCACGACCTATGGCATACATAATTCCTTTGGAAACATCTGGATAAGCAGACCATTCTATAAATTTAATTTGGCCATTTTTGCAGATAAATCTATTTTCAAAATTTAAGGTAACTGCTCCTCCTTGGAGTTTAAGTATTTCATTTTTGGTAATATCACTATCTTCGGGATGAACATAATTATAATAAGGATTCGTCAAGAGTTCTTCGGTTGTATAGCCTAAAACGGAACTAGCAGCCTGATTAATTTTCAGAAAATGATCGGTAGAAACAATAGCCATAATATCTAGTGAAACATTAAAAAACCGATCGGTTTCTAAAAGAGATTCTTCTAATTTTTTTCGATCTGAAATGTCTGTAGAAATACCGCCAATAGCATAAATTCGCCCCATGTGATCATAAATTGGAAATTTTACCGCAATATAGGTATGAGGCCCGTCTGATAGCTCTATAGTTTCCTCTGCTTTGAGTTCTTTTAACGCTTTTACCACTTCGATATCAGTAGCACGATAATTATCAGCGGTCACTTTAGGCAAGAATTCATGATCTGTTTTTCCAATAACGTCTTTATTGGTAATGTGAAAAAGATTTTCAAACTGCTTATTAACATAGACATATTCCCCATTTATTTTTTTGATATAAATCGGACTAGTCGTATTATCAATAATCGATTGAAGTAGTTTTTGGCTTTCTAAGAGTAAATTTTGAGAGTTTTCCTTAGCCCGAATTTGAGCTCTGATTATAAAATATACCACCGTTAAAAGCACTACCGACAAGAAAAACAAGAAAAACTCCGTCAGGTTTAAAGTGTCTGATAAATTTTGGTCTTTTTGCTGCTGAACACGCTGCACAAAAAACCAAATCGAAGCCAAAACTACTATTAAATTGAAAAGATAACCTAAAAAAATTTTTCGTTCAAAAGATATTTTCATGGTTTTAAGATATTAGAGAATTCAACTTAAATTTAGTTAATTATTTAATTGCTAACTATTTAAAAATAGTATATTTCAATATTCAAATCGAACGAATTCCTGCTAAACCAAGCATTTCAACTCTTGTGCAGCATATTGAATCCGATTCTAATAGTTTTTTTTGAGAGCTTTTTCCCGCTATTCGTTCGAATCCATTTCGTGAAAAACGAAATGGGATTTCCACTGATCTCGGGGCTAGGGAATTTGACTTCGCCGAAATTATTCCTTTTCCAAAATAATTCTTACTTTTGCCAAAGTTCTAAAAGAACAAAATACATTTCTCAACTTAAACGTTTATAGCATGCAACTGTACAACACTTTAAGCGCAGAAGAACGAGCCATCATGATTGATGATGCCGGAAAACAACGTCTCACGCTGTCTTTCTATGCTTATGCGCAAATTTCAAATCCAACTCAATTTCGAAACGAATTATTTCTTGCCTGGAATCCTCTGGAAGTCCTAGGTCGAATATATGTAGCCCGCGAGGGAATCAACGCTCAATTATCGCTTCCTGCCGATAATTTTTATGCCTTCAAAGAAGCCATCGAAGTCTATGATTTCATGAAAGGAATTCGGTTAAATATTGCCGTCGAACAAGACGACCATTCCTTTTTGAAACTTACCGTAAAAGTGCGGGACAAAATTGTTGCCGATGGTTTAGAAGATGAAACATTTGATGTAACAAATATTGGAATTCACCTAAAAGCTAGAGAATTCAATGCTTTATTAGATGATCCTGATACCATTGTGGTTGATATGCGCAATCATTATGAATCGGAAATTGGTCATTTTACAACTGCTATAAAACCGGATGTAGATACTTTTCGCGAAAGCTTGCCCATTATAGAAGAGCAACTTTCTGAACACAAACAAGACAAAAAACTATTGATGTATTGCACCGGCGGAATTCGATGCGAAAAAGCCAGCGCCTATTTTAAACATCGAGGTTTTGAAAATGTATACCAACTCGAAGGTGGAATTATCGAATACACCCGACAAGTAAAAGCCGAAGGTTTAGAAAGTAAATTCATCGGTAAAAACTTTGTTTTCGATCATCGCCTTGGAGAACGAATTACTGATGATGTCGTTTCCCAATGCCATCAATGTGGCGCTCCTTGTGATGTGCATACTAATTGTATCAACGAAGGCTGTCATTTGCTTTTTATTCAATGTGATTCCTGTAAAGAAAAAATGGAGGGCTGCTGTTCTCCGGAATGTGTAAGTGTAATTCATATGCCAGAAGAAGAGCAGAAAAGCATCCGAAGAGGTATTAAAAATGGAAATAAGATTTTCAAAAAAGGAAAATCAGATGTTTTAACTTTCAAAAACAATCCCGAAATTCAGGCTGTTTATGTTGCTAAAAAACCAAAAGCTGCAACTAAAAAAGAAATTAAAGTTCGGAAAATTTATATTGGAAAAGGAACTCACTTTTATCCAAAAGCAGATATCGGTCAGTTTCTTATTGAAGAAAACGAAATCAAAATTGGAGATAAAATTATAATCAAAGGATCAACAACAGGAAATCAGGAAATGATCATTACTGAAATGTTTGTTAACGATTTAGCCGCTGAAAAAGCAGTTGTTGGCGATACTTCCACTTTTAAATTGCCTTTTAGAATACGATTATCGGATAAATTATATAAAATTTTAGACTAGAAATTGGGGATTTGAAATCTAAACCATAATCTTATAATGCCTTACAAATTAACCCATTACATCAATATGTGTAATGGGTTTTTGTTTTAACTAACTTTAAGCTAAAAAATAATATCTTTACACTTTCTATATTTAAGAACATAAGTTGTGTTTATCACAACACTATATATAAAATTATGGCATGTACAAGTTGTTCAACTTCGGATGGTGGTGCACCAAAGGGTTGTAAAAATAATGGGACTTGCGGCACCGATAGCTGCAAC
>CANEZU010000087.1 GCA_947444255.1 Flavobacteriaceae bacterium
ACTTTTTCAAGATCAGTTTATCCTAATTGTAAGTTTGAGTATACTAATTATGCATACAGTCAAGATTGGCTTTTTGGATATAGTGCTTTTACAGATAAACAATGTTTTGGTGATTCACGAAAATTACTAAATTATAGGGTACATGATGCAGGTAATGCAACTTCAGGAGATATAAGTATAACATTATCCGCTGCCTTGATATACGGTAAGATAAAAGATCAGCTATTTTTTAGAAATATCAAGCAATTTAGGGGTGCAGAGCTAAAAGAGATAAATGTTTTAAAAAATGCAATAATAAATTACAAAAAAAGTGATCTTAATATAATTATTGATAAAAAGGATAATGTTTTCACAGATCACCTTAAGGTATTGATTGAAAAAAACTTTTTAATTCGTATTGCGCTTAAAAATAATGGTATTTTAAATAAGATTTTAGTTTTTTATTTTAGAGTAAATAGAAAAATACAGACCCTTTAAATTTAGTTACAACAATAGTAGATGTTAAAAAAAGCGACCACTTTCCTAAGTTCAGAACTAGTAAGTGTATTATTGACTGCATTAACTGGTTTTTTAATCATTCATCATTTATCCAAAGAAGTTTACGGTGTTTATGGCTTTATGGTTACCGCAATATCCTTAGTTATTGCGTTTAGCGAAATTGGTATGAATCATTGTTTTTTGCCTTTAGTAGGATATGAAAATGTAAATCAATATAAAATCCAACAAGTTTATATTTTCTTTAAAAAAATTCGTAATAAATTAATTATACTGTCTTCTTTTTTAGTCATTTTACCTACTTTTTGGTTAATGTATACTAAAGATTGGTTAAATAGCACTTATAGCGTGGCAATTGTATTGATGTTAATAGGAGCTGTACTTGAGGTTAACAATCAATTATTAAGACAAAGAGCTACAGCATTTCACAATTATAAATTGGTTTCAAAAATTAATTTATATTCAAGTTTTTTTCGAAGTACTTTTATAATATTTTCAATTTATCTTTTACCAAAATCATTTATAGTAATAAGTCTTGCATTGTCATCTATATCTGGCCCTTTAATAGGTATTTGGGGTTACAAAAAAGACACTAATTTTCATAAACTGAGTAATGTGATTTCTGATACTTTAGAATTTAAAGACTTGAATATTGCTTTTAAAAAATTGTATACCCCCCTTTTTTTACCAGCCTTTTTAGTTGTTATTTATGGTAGTTTTAGTTCTTTAGCTATAGCTTGGTTTGGAGATATCACCGCCGTTGCAAATGTAAATGCCGCTGGACGTTTGGGGATGGCATTAATTTTAGTCGATAAATTTGTAGGTATGTTTGTAGTTCCTAAATTGGCTCAAACAATAGATATTAAGGTGTATTTTAATTTATTCAAAAAATATCTTGTATTTTTTATAGGTATAATTGCTCTAATTGTCTTATCAGCTAAGTTATTTCCAGAGTTATGGTTGTTATTGATAGGAACTAAATACAACGATTTAAAAGAGATCCTCTGGATTTCTTTTTCAGCTTTGGTCTTGTTAAATCTGAGCGGTTTTGTATTTAGCTGTATGGCCGCTAGAGGTTATACATCAAACCAACTCCCCATTTTGATTGTCGCTATAATGGTTCAATTTAGTGCTATTTATTTTTTAGGAATGGAAACAGCAAGGTCGGTTTTCTTAATTTCATTAATGACAAGTTCAATATTTGCCATTGGACAAATAATACTTTTTATCCAAAAGTATAAAACATTTAATCTATAATTTGAAGAGTATGGAGGTTACAATATCTATTATTAATTACAATTACGGTCAATACTTGACTCAGGCTATAGAAAGTGCCTTAAATCAAACGACTTATGTAGATTATGAGGTTTTGGTAATTGACGATGGCTCAACAGATAATTCGGATGAAATTATTGCAAGCTATCAATCTAATGCGAGATTTAGAAGTTCAAAAACAGAAAATCGAGGATTTGCAGCAGCACTAACACGAGCAATAACTGAGGCAAGAGGGGAATATGTTTTTTTTATGGATGCCGATGATCATTTTTTGACCAATAAATTAGAATTCATATTGCCACTAATGAAAAAAAACAACTTTTTTTTCTTGGCTGATAGTCCTAAACCATTTGATTCAATGGGTACGATTTATAAGCACAATAATGCAGCGGGTTGTACTTCTACAGTTGTTGTCAATCGTAAAAAGGCTTTAGTATTATGTCCTGTTGAAAATGAAATATGGTTACATACTTTAAATAAATTAGATTTTGGGATTATTTTAAAAGAATCCTATACCAATTATCGTATGCACAATTCTAGTATGACTAATAGAAGTATCCCAGGTAAATGGAGCTCCTATTTAGAAAAAATGACACATAATTTATCCAACCAGTTGGCTAGAGAGTCTATTAATATTGCAAAGAGTTTAGATGTTCCTGTTTATAAAGTTATTAAAGTTTCTAATTTTTTTAAAGCATTAGCCTATTATAATGAAATAGAAATGAATTTAGAATTAAAATCAAGAAAAAAAGCCTTTAAGGCTTACTTAAACATGCTATATTATAAATTATTATCTAAGGATAAACTTCAACTTTTTGATTTTAAAATGCTGGTTAAAGTTATTTTGTTAAGATCATCTAAAAATTTCGAATAAAAAATTTATAGTTAATTTATTAAGGTTATTAATATAGATAAAAACATGAAAAAAATCTATTAAATATGAATTCAAATATATTGATATCTATAATTATTCCCGTTTACAATGGTGAACTATTTATATTAGAGACATTACAATCTTGTTTTGATCAATCGTATAAAAATATTGAAATAATTATCGTAAATGACGGAAGCACAGATAATTCTGAAGAAATAATTAATCAATTTCAAGATTCAAGAATTCATTATTATAAAATTAATAATTCAGGCGCATGTGTAGCAAGAAACTATGGAATTGAAAAGGCAAGCGGGAAATTAATTCAATTTTTAGATGCGGATGATGTTTTAGATAAAGATAAGCTTTACGAACAAGTTTTACTTTACGAACAATATGGAGATGATTATATTTATAGTGCGCATATGGGACAAATTATTAGTGGGATAAGAAGTTTACAACCACAGTATTTTCTCTATGAAAAAGACTTTACACCCCAAGATTATTTTGAAACTTTATTAAATCAGTTTGGAAAATATTTAACAACCGGAATATGGTTAACACCAACTAAACTCTTACTTTACGCTTCAGGTTGGGATAAGAATACATCCCCAAATGATGATGGAGAATATTTTATGAGAATCATACTAGAATCTAAGGGTATCATATATGTAAATAAATCTTTGTTCTATTATAGAAGAGACAATATTGCAAGTATTAGTAAAGAAAGAAGTAAAAAAACATGTGAAGGCTATTTGAATTCCTATTTATCTTATGCAAAACATTTCTTATTATTTTTTGAACCAAAAATAGGAAAAAAACTAGCTTGGAAAGCGCTAAGTGTTTATTACTGTAATTTTTATTCTTCCTATCCTGATCTTACTAATTCCTGTTTACTTGAAATAAAAAAAATTGGCTATTATGGACCCCACGCTCATGGTGGTGCTACTTTTAAGAATGTTGCGAAATACATTGGTGTTATTAATGCATTACAATTATGGAGAATTAAAAGTAAATTGATTTAAAGAAATAACGGAATGCTAAACCAAAAAACTAGCTTGTTTAGTTTAAATTTATGATTACTAAATTGTTACAGAGTAGTATTAAATTAATTAAATATCTTATAGTTTTTATAAAGTTAAAATTTAGTTGCTATTAAAAATATGAAAATACTTTTTCTTTGTGGCTCTGCCGAACCTGGTAAAGATGGCGTGGGTGATTATACGCGTAGATTGTGTGGAGAATTAATTCGTCAAGGACATGAAGCGCAGATATTATCTTTATGCGACAAGCAGGCTATAAGTTTTATGAGTCTAACCCAAATTATTGAAGATACTCCCGTTTTAGTAAGAAGAGTACCATTAGCAATTTCTACTAAACAACGAGTTGCTTTAGCACAAGATGTTTTAAAGAAAGAAGCGCCAGATTGGATTTCTTTACAATTTGTGCCTTATAGTTTCCATCCTAAAGGGTTACCATTTTGGTTGCCTGGATTTTTAAAGGAAGTTAAAGGAAAGCACAAATGGCATATTATGTTTCATGAGTTGTGGATAGGTATCGAGAGGAGTAGTTCTTTTAAAAATAAATTAATTGGTTTAGTTCAAAAACAACTTATCCGAAAAATCAAAAATAGTGTTGAACCTGAAGTTTTACATACGCAAGCCAAAATATATCAGTACTACCTAAGTAAAATCAATATAAAAACGGATTATTTACCTCTTTTTGGAAATGTTTCTGTGACTGCTACTAAAAATAGAAATTCAAAACAGTTGGTATTTGTAGTTTTTGGTACCATTCATGATAACGCTCCTTTTCAAGATTTTATTATCGATTTAAAAAAAGACATGCAGGGAACGGATAAAGAAATCAAATTTTTTTTTATTGGTCTGAATGGTGATTTATTGAGCAGTTGGACTTCGATTTTAGATCAATATGATATTAGATTTGAGTTGCAAGGAGCTTCTAGTGAAGAAAAAATTTCAGAAGTACTACTAAATGCGAATTATGGAATTTCTTCTACCCCTTATAAAATTTCGGACAAAAGTGGTGTCCTAGCAGCGATGCGTGAACATCATCTTGCCATCATCAATGTAGCTAAACCATGGGTAGATCGAGATAATATTACTGTTTTATTTAGTGATATTGTTCACTATCAAAAGGGAAACCTTCCTTTAAATAAATTTTCAGAAACAGCGAATAACAGTTTGAGTGCTGTGTGTTCTATTTTTTTGAAATCGATTTCCAATAATTAGTTATGAAAATCCTTTTTTTTAGTCATTCTTTTTACCCTAATATTGGGGGGATTGAAACCGTTTCCATGCAGTTGGCAAATAACTTTATTGAGCGTACAGATGTTTCGATTATCGTAGTATGCCGTACAAAAGAAATTGGAAATTTACAATTACCCTTCGATGTTGTCAGAGATCCATCTATAAAAAAAATTGTCAGTTTACTTGGATGGTGTGATGTGGTTTTTGAAAATAATCCTTGTTTTGGAATGAGTTGGATCAATTTTATAATTCGAAAACCCAAAGTAGTAGCTCTACATACGTGGATTGTAGTTCCTGGTTCTAATATAACACTTCTGCAAAAATTAAAAAAAACATTGCTGTCTGATTATAATGCAGTTATTGCTTGTAGTAACAAAATTAGATCTTATACTTTCGATAAAGCCCTAGTTATTGAAAATGCTTATGATACTACATTATATAATGATAAAAAGGAAGTTAAAACGAAGGATTTTGTTTTTTTAGGTCGTTTGGTATCCGATAAAGGAGCAGATATGTGCTTGGAATTGATACATGAACTAAAGGAACTTCGTGGAACCGAATATTCTTTATCGATTATTGGTGATGGTCCCGAAATGGAGCATCTTAAAGAGTTAGCAGTAAACTATAATATGAGCCATAAGGTTCGTTTTCTTGGTTTTTTAACGGGAACAACAATTGTCAACGAACTAAACAAACATCGTTTTTTATTGGTGCCTTCCCGCTGGGAAGAACCCTTTGGTATAGTGGCCCTCGAAGGAATGGCTTGCGGTTGTATTCCGATTGTTTCAGATGGTGGTGGTTTGCCCGATGCCGTAGGTGGTGCTGGTGTTGTGTTTGAGCGTAATTCTCTTTCCTCCTTAGTTAAAACAACAACTCAATTAATAAACAATCAGGAATTACAAACCAAATTATTAGAGCTGGCAAATACCCATTTAAGTCTTCATACTGAAAAAAAAGTTTCTCAACGTTATTTTGATGTGATTTTAAAAGCCTTGAAATTATGAAAATACTTCTTTCACATCCTACCCTTAATGCGAATGCCAAGGCCCTAGTCAATGGTTTTTTGCGACAAAAAAGTTTATATCAATTGTATACTGCCGTTGCTGTTTATCCGGGGCAATTTCTATATGTGCTCAGTAAAATCGAGTTGTTTAAGGATTTTAAAAGAAGACAATTAAATCCACTTTGGCAACCTTTTACGAAATCCCGTGCTTTTTATGAATTGGGAAGACTTCTTGCTTCAAAGGTAAAAATTAATGGGCTGATCGCTCATGAAAAAGGTGTTTTTTGTATTGATAACGTATACCACGAACACGATATTTGGGTAGCCAAAAATTTAAAAAATGCAAATAAAAAGGGTTTAGAAGCAGTATATGCCTATGAAGATGGGGCCTTGGCTACTTTTAAAAAAGCTAAGGCTTTGGGGATTCAATGTGTTTATGACTTGCCGATTGGCTATTGGAAAAGTTCACGGCTATTACTGCAGGCTGAACTCGATTGCAATCCGGCATGGTCCTCCACTTTGACTGGTTTTAAGGATTCGGCCGAGAAATTGGCTCGAAAAGACGAAGAATTGGCTTTAGCAGATGTGATTTTTGTGGCCTCCAGTTTTACTAAAAAAACACTAGAAGACTATTCGGGGAAACTTCCCGAAATACGGGTCATTCCTTATGGATTTCCTGATGTTATCTTCGATAGAACATATCTTCCTTTAGTCGACAGAAAACTTAAAGTTTTGTTTGTAGGTGGATTGTCGCAACGGAAAGGACTTTCTTATTTGTTTGAAGCTGTTGAAGGATTTGCCAATGAAGTGACTCTTACCGTTGTTGGAAAAAAAGCTGTAGATGATTGCAGAGTGTTAAATGAAGCCTTAGGAACGCATACTTGGATTCCCTCGCTGCCTCACAATGAAATTTTGGACTGTATGCGAAATCATGATGTTTTGGTATTCCCCTCGCTCTTTGAAGGTTTTGGTTTGGTGATTACAGAGGCGATGTCACAAGGAACACCCGTAATTACTACCGAACGAACCGCAGGGCCTGATCTGATCAGTGCTAGTATAGACGGCTGGTTGGTAGAAGCGGCTTCCTCAGTAGCTATTAAAAAGGTTTTTGTTGAAATTTTACAAAAACCAGAATTGTTGAAACAATTTGGTCAGGCGGCTCAGACCAAAGCCAGAACTAGACCTTGGTCCGTTTATGGCAATGAAACAGTCTCTGCGTTGCAGCAAGGAAATTCGAATAGTAATACTAAATGAAACCAAACAAATTGACTATTCCTCTAGACCACCGCATAAAAATAGCCGTTTGGTTGTATTTTATTTTGTGGATTTTTGAAGGGGCATTACGAAAGTGGATTTTACCAAGTTTGGCTACTCCTTTACTGGTCGTTAGGGATCCCGTAGCGATTTACATTCTCTACCAAGCTTTTCAATTGAAAGTAAAATTTACAAATCCATATGTTTTGTATGCCTGGCTGACTACCGTTTTTTGTTTTATTTTTACTATTATGTTTGGTCATGGAAATCTATTTGTAGGGCTATATGGCGCTCGTATTATGCTATTGCATTTTCCGCTACTTTTTATCATTGGGGAAGTTTTTGTAAAAGAGGATGTCCTAAAAATAGGCCGTGTAATACTTGGTTTGAATATTCTGATGACTATCATTGTTTTTTTTCAATTTAACAGTCCACAAACTGCATTTATTAATGTCGGCATTGGAGGGGAGGGTAGTGCTGGTTTTTCTGGAGCTATGGGTTATAGCCGACCACCGGGAACCTTTTCGTTTACCTCTGGTTTAACTATTTTTTATACAGCAGTATCTGTTTTTGTTTTTTATTTTTGGTTGTCCAAAGATTCTTGCTCTAAAATTCTACTTTATGCCAGCACGATTGCTTTGGTTATCGGTTTACCACTCACTATTAGCAGGGGAGCCGTTGTCGGTGTTTTAGTGGTAGGATTATTTGCTATTATAGCTTCGGGGACTAATGGTAAAACTCTATTTAGGTTACTTATTACAGGAGTTGTCCTTTATTTTTTAATCCTAGTATTGCAAAATTATACCGCAATCTTTAAATTAAGTACAGAAGTATTTATGAGTAGGGTGGATGCTGCGAATCAAGATGGTGGTTTGAAAGAATCGATTTTTTTAAGGGCATTGGATGGTTTCTTAGGACCAATTATTGATTTATTGAATCAACCCCTACTATCCGGAAATTTAGGGATGGGCACGAACGCAGGGGCTCAAATTTTAACAGGTAAAGGTGGTTTTTTCCTCGTTTCAGAGGGAGAATTTGGACGATTGGGTGGTGAACAAGGGCTGATATTTGGAGGAGGTCTTATTGCCTTGCGTATCTTCCTAGCCATCCATCTTGCTGTCAAATCATGGAGATTACCAAAAGAAGAAAAATTACTTCCTTTTATATTCTGTGGTGCTGCCTGTATTGCATTGATGCAGGGTCAATGGGCTCAGCCTACTGTTTTAGGCTATGGAGTGCTCATGGCTGGTTTATTACTGGCTTGTTTTAAAAAAGAGGAAATTTCTTTAGTGAAAAATTAATTTATGAAAACCAAAATAATACTTATTGGCAATTATACAGCTGATAAGCAATTCAGTATGCAGATTTTTGAAGCATTGATGGCAGAGGGTTATTCAAAATCAAATTTTCGAGTTAGTGTGATACGTCCTAAAGTGATTTTTGGTAATCTAAGGTTCAATAAGCCAAGTATAATAAAATGGTTCGGCTACGTGGATAAATTCCTGCTATTTCCAGTACAGCTTCTATTAAAAAGAACTACAAATTTTATTTTATTCCAAAAGGTACACTATCATATTTGTGATCATTCGAATGCTTTTTATCTTCATTTTTTACCCAAGAATAAAACACTAATCACCTGCCATGATGTGTTAGCGATTAGAGCAGGTATAGGTTATACCGACACCTATTGTACCGCTACAAAATCTGGAGAAGTATTACAAAGAATTATATTAAATGCGCTTTCAGGAGCTAGGAAATTAGCTGCGGTATCGGAATTCACTTTAAACCAATTAAGAGAGATTGATACTCAACCGCGATTAAATAAAAATTGGATTTGCATACACAATGCGCTTTCTGAAAAATTCGTGCCTTTGGGAAATGATCAAGCTCAGGAAATTTTACGAAAATTTGAGTCGCTAGAAGGCAAAGCTTTCTTATTGCATGTAGGTTCTGGTTTGGAGCGTAAAAACAGAATGGTATTGATACGTATGATTTACGCACTCAAAGATGATTGGGATGGCCTATTGGTTTTAGCAGGAGCGCCCTTAAACACAGAACTCCATGATTTGATTAATGAATTGGGAGTGAGCGATCGAATCCTAGAAATAAATCGACCAACTGATGCCGAGATAATAGCTCTTTATTCGAGCTGTGTAGCGATGATTTTCCCCTCTTATTCTGAAGGTTTTGGATGGCCTATTATTGAAGCACAGGCTTGTGGGGCTCCGGTTATTACCAGTAATAA
>CANEZU010000088.1 GCA_947444255.1 Flavobacteriaceae bacterium
CTGATGGAAAGGGTGATGGGAAAAATTTCCCCCCTCTCGATGGCTCCGATTGGCTAAGCAATAAAAGAACCGAAAGTATCAAAGCGGTGAAATACGGACAAACAGGTGAAATCCTAGTCAACGGAAAGAAATTCAACAACTCCATGCCTCCTATGGGTCTATCCAATCAGGAAGTGGTCGATGTTTTGAATTATATTATGACTTCCTGGTCCAACAAACAAGCAAAACCAATAACCCTTTTAGAAGTGGAAGCGGTAAAACAATAAAGTTTTATAACATTACTGCAAACTTATATCTTACATAAAAGAATACCGTAGCTGAACCCCACCATAAAACTGGATGGGGTTTCCTGGATAATAAAAGCGGGCTGGCGCACTGCCAAAACCAACGGCATTGGGCAAAATACTAGCCGCATACTTACGGTCCAATGCATTATTAACCCCCATACTGAATTCCGTTTCCAAGAATTTTAAAATTCTAAAACGATAAGCCCCTTTTACATCCAGTAAATAATAAGCAGCACTATATCTCGTATTCGCATCGTTCATCGGTATTTTACCCATACTTGTAAAAGCAGTATGCAAGAGGAATCCATTAGCACTACTAAAATCAATCCCTAAATTCCATTGCTGATCGGGAACTCCCGTCAATCGATTTCCCGAATAATCAATATCTGTATCAACAAAATCTTTGAAACGAAACTGATTTAGCGCCCCAGATAAATAGGTTCCAATTTGGAATTGGCTCGTTTTTAATAATTGGTAATTCACATAAAACTCCACACCCTGATGAGAGCTAGCTCCGGCATTGATACCTACGTACTGATCATCGGCCGTTCGTCGGGCTACCAATAAATTCGTGATTTGTGTGCTGTATAAAGTGAGTTCCGTGCGCAATCTCGAATCCAGCCAGCTGCCTTTAAAACCCAATTCATAATTCAAACCTACTTCTGGTTTCAAACTTGTATTAATTGTTCCGGCAGGAGTGAGTGTTTCCGCAACAGCAGGAACCGAAAAGCCTTTGCTGATCGAGGAATAGATATTTTTACCCTTGGCCAAAGCATATGAAAGTCCGATTCGGGGGGAATAAATACTTCCAAAAGTATAGGATTCCTTACTCTTGTTTTGCTGAAGTACATCTTCCATAGTATATTGTGTGCTATTTAAAGCCAAACCACTTTCCAAATGCAATTGGGGCAGCAATTCTACTTCTACTTGCACAAAATAATTGGCATAATTCCGATCCTGTTTCATCTTACTGAATTCGGCACCAGCAATACTTCCCTGACCGGGATGGGCCAGATACAAATTCTCAAAAAGGGAAAACGCATACTGCTCCGCTAATAATTCAGTTCCAATACTTGCTTCAAAGGGCAATGAAAACAAGCGGCTTTTGTAATTCAAACTCGTGCGCAGCCCAACAGAATTGGTTTTATCCGATAAAATATCAAAAGGCCTTGGCTCATAGGCATCCTTGGTATTCGAAAAGACACTCGTCTTAAAAGACCAGTTTTCGCTTAGAGTGTATTCATAACCTACTCCAAGAATAAATTTGTCGTAGGACTCAAACCCTTTGGCGGAAGCCCAGGTGAAAGCGGCTTTCTCAGGATGATTTCTAAAATCATTCGCGCTGATAGAACTCGGGATAAAAGCCTTTAATCGGGTAAAAATTCCCAGAAAAGACAAATTACCCTTCTTGCCTAGCTTTTGTTTGGCATGCACATTGAAAGACTTTCGGTCATAAGAGCTATTCGCCCTAAAACCATCACTTTGCAAATGGCTATAATTCGAATATAAATTAGAACTAGCAGCACTATATCCCGCACTCAGACTTTGTTTGATTAAACCAAAACCCCCATAAGTAGTCGCCGATTTTGCAAAGGAGCCTCTTAGAGGGGTATCCTCGGCAAACAAATGAATCGCACCACCCAAGCCCGATCCGTAGCTGCTGGAATTGGGTCCTTTGGTGATTTCAATACTCCCAATGGTTTCCAAATCGATATCCTCAATTGTCGTGTCACCATCGCCACTGCTTAGGGGAATGTCTTCAAAATAGGCTTTAATTCGGCTGGTCCCGTATTGGGAACGAGCACCAATTCCCCGAATCGTAATCCGATTGGTGTTCAAACTACCTTGTTGCATATTGACTCCCGGAATTTGGTTCAATACCGAAGTGAGAATAATACCATCACTTTTATTTAGTGAAACCTTACTAATAACCGAAACCGAGGCAGCCGTTTTTTGGACACTCGTTTTTATAGGTGCCGCCTTCAAACGGATTTCCGCCAGAGAAACGGTGTCTTTTTGGCTTTGGGAAAAAACAGCTGGCGCAACTGCTAATAGTAAAAACAGGGCGGAAAAAGAAAAGAAATTCGTATTCAAGGAACAGTCGTTTTTACAAAATTAATGTGGGTACGAAGTTAGCCCTTTCTTTTTTAATCCATCCTAATTTAAAACCCCAGTATTTTAGAATCCATCCAGTCCAGTCGGTTTCGGAGATAAAAAGCACCTAAAATAAGTCACTGTATGTTCCTGTTCTTACTAAAGATATTAGTTTTATAGTTTCGTTCTGCTCCCAAACAAGCAACCAACGGCTTGGATGTGGCATTCCCACAAACCTTTATAATTTCCTTTTAAAATATGCGGTTTAAATACAATCGGAAGTTTTCCTTCAAGAACAACACTAGTCACAACTATATCTAGTAATTGCATATTTAGACCTCTCTTTTTGGCAAGTTTTATATCCTTTTTAAACTTCCTGTTTGTTCTAATTTAAACATCTAGGAATAGAGCTGCTTTCTTAAATCTTCCAAATTAGTAGGATGTACTTTTCCTGTACGGGCCTCCTGTATTGCGTTTTCTGTTTCAGCATTATAAAGCCGTTTTTCTGATGCTAATTCAACAAATGGCAAGTTTTTCAAATACGCTATAAGCGCTTTTGCTTCCTTTTTTCTTTGGTCAATTTTTATAGTAAATTGCATAATTCTATTATTTAAAATACAGAATTACAAAAAACGTTTTAGAGCGTGAACGCATTTTAATTTTTAACTTCATGGTGTTTTCTTACCAACAGTCTGCTGTACGAATAGCCGATCCTAATTATGTCGAAAGTATAAAGTACTAAAGTCAAATGAAACATTAGTTCAAGCACTATTTTGAATACAACAATAGAACTACCCATGGTTTAGTTCAACAGGTTTAATTAAAATATTGAATTAATTGATTACATTTGTACTATGATTTCAGAACAACAAATTAATATCATTATCAACACTTTAAAACCATTTAAACCAACTAAGATTGGGATTTTTGGTTCCTTTTCTCGTGATGAAAACACAATGGAAAGCGATATAGATATTTTATATTCTTTTGATTCAAAATACAGTCTATTTGATTTGGTTGGACTACAATTGGAACTGCAAGACAAACTACAAAAAGAAGTAGATTTAGTAGAATTTACAGCAATACATCCTAGATTAAAATCACGAATTTTAAATGATGTAAAAATAGTGTATGAAACCTAGCATAGAAAGTGATCTATTCAGACTCAAACACATTGAAGATTGCATCAAAAAGATTACTATTTTAGTAAACTCTTGTAAAACAGTTGCGGTTTTCAAAAGTAGATGGATAGAGCAAGATGCTATGATTAGAAATTTTGAAATCATTGGAGAAGCTTCTAATCACATTTCAGATGAAATTAAAAAGAATTATCCAAATATAGAATGGTACAAAATAAAAGGGATGAGAAACTTCATGTCTCATGAATATTTTGGAGTTAGAATAGAAACTATTTGGGACACGGCAGTAGAAAACATCCCAATTTTAAACCTTCAAATTACTGAAATCATTTCAACTCTAGAAGAAAAACAGTACAAACAATTTAACTACACAAAACACCTTAATGATTTGTCAATCCGTATTTATTTCAGATGATATTTAATAGAACTGCCTTCGTCTATTCAACTCTTTAGACTCGAAATACAGCAGTTTAAAAAATTATGCTAATAACGAGAATACATTTTGGAAATAGATTTAATTCTGATTTGATTGTGGACGCTAGTGAGGAACTCTCGTTTTTATGGTGCCGCCTTCAAACGGACTTCCGTCAGAGAAACGGTATCTTTTAGGCTTTGGGAAAAAACAGCTGGCACAACTGCTAATAGTAAAAACAGGGCGGAAAAAGAAAAGAAATTCGTATTCAAGGAACAGTCGTTTTTACAAAATTAATGTGGGTACGAACTTAGCCCTTTCTTTTTTAACCCATCCTAATTTAATACCCCAGTATTTTAGAATCCATCCAGTCCAGGCGGTTTCGGAGATACGCTTTCAGTTCGGTCATACTGCTGTTGTAATCTACATTTATTCCCGTCCACTTGGTATAATTTCGTTTAATCGCATCATTAGTCGTCAAATAGGAGGAGGTCATATCGGTGAGTGCCAAAACATTCGAACTACTCAAAACATTGGAACGCAAAACGATCCAGCGCGCTTTTAATTCCGTGCGAAATTGGGGATCTTCCATTAGTCTTTTCCACCAAAAAGGAACCATCCACGCATCAGCTGTGACATAGGTATTATAGTTGATAATCCAATCGTTAAAAGGAACGCGGTCCTGCAAATTAAAACCAATATTCAGATCCCAAATAGGGCCCATTTTCAACTTTTCACCCCGCTCCTTGTGCATATAGGTACTCAGTCGGTAGCCATCAACATTGCCGCAAACTTCATTGATAATAAAGAAATCGATAAAACTCGCCCGATCTATATAATTGGTATAGCTTCGGCTATCCGTGCTAAAATCATCCGTCAACAAAGCCGTTTCAAAATTATGGATATACGTTTGAATATAATTTTTCTGAGCATCATTGATGTTTTCTGCCTTTGGATAATCATATAGAAAATAGGTCTCTAAATATTTTTGGGGCGAATAAGGTGCTCCATAGGGAGCGGCATTCATAGGCTGACCAAAAATATCATAATCCGATCGGAAACTATTCTGTGCCGTATACCGACAATCATCATCCCAATTGTTTAAATAATAATCCAAAGGGTGCGAACTGCCCACTTCACTCCCACTAGTTTTGTCTATTTTTAAAATATAACCGCCACTTATCGTTGCGGCATCAGTATCAGTAGCTACTAGTTTCTTGACATTAATGCGATCACTTCCTCTTTTTAATTTTTCCATGAAGACATACACACCCAGATAAACCCCATTCACTTCCAATTCCACAAACTTGGACCGACTCGCATAATGCCCCATCTTCGCATACCAATCATAGCCAATATAATGATGCATTAAACTGGGATCAAAAATAATATTATCACTGGCCTTAAAAACATCGCCCGTCAAAATCCAATCCGATTCGGCAGGAAAACCTAAAACAGATAGGTTTACAGCAGCTCCGCTCAAATCCCGCGTTTCGATACCAAAAGATTTCTTATCTGAAATTCGATAGGATGTCGATCCCCGATACTCAATTCCAATGGGCGAATCCAATACCTTTTTTTTATGAACATATACCGTCATGCTGGCAGCTACCTTAGGTTCATTCAAAATGTCCGTTTTAGTGCTAATCTGTAGATAAGGTATTTCACTATTCGCAGTTTCTACGGCAAATATCGTAGGCGCTTCGGAACTCGGACTAGGATCTTCCTTGGAACAACTGATTAAAGCGGTGAATAAAAAAAATAGAAAGAATGATTTTATTTTTAACATGATAATAATTATAATTGGTTAAAAATAAATAATTATTTAATCAATTGATTATATTTTAGTAAAAACAACAAAACCAAGCACCCAAACTTTATTGTTCTACCAAGAAAGGGGTCGGGTAATTTTACTTTTTTCTTCCAAAAAAATCACTTCAGCTCCTTCCTCAGACGATTTTTACAAAATAAAGACAATTTCAAACTCCCAAAACGGATGAAAAATCCAATTATTCTCCCTTGATTTAAGTCCTGAATCCAAAAACAATTTACTAAAACGTCACTAAAAACCACTAAAGTGTTACTGATTCCTTAAAAAGAAGACGTTTCTTACTTTCTCTCCGATAAACCACTTTTATTTTTCAATACTCTTTTTTAAATTTGAGGAGTTTTTTAATAAACAGAATTTGAGCTTCTTCGTTTAATTGTTTTTTGCGTTTTACCCCAAAACCAAAATCAGGAATTAGGAATTCAAATTCTAAAACCGATTACTCATTTAACCTACATCAAAATGAAAAAAATTACCTTCTTTTTAAAAACCATTTATTTGGCAGTAGTGGTTCTTTCAACCATTAGTGCTGCTGCTCAAGAAATTTCTGCGATTACACTAACATCGGGAAATGCAACTGCAAATCCCTTGCAGCAACCTTATAATTTTGCGGCAACCTTTGGACCAGCAGATACGGCAACCCACCTGGCAGTAAGCTTCGTCTCCGGTTCTGCAACTTATAGTGTCGACGGAAATTCCGCCATTACTATTACTTCCGACACGCCTTCAAATCAAATCAATTTGCCAATAGGAGAATCACAAGTTATCATAACCTACACCCCTACAACAGGAACTCCTATAACTTATACTTTATATTTAATTCGACCAATTCCTATTACTAGTATTATTGTCGAAGGAAGCACCAATCCCAATAGCATAGATTATCAAGCGGGAAACTATTCAACCATTTTAACTCCTGTATTCGACATAAACACCCACTCTTATCAAATAGCAGTGCCCCATAATGTGGTTAGAGCACGCTTTATATTTACTATCGATGATACTGGAGCTCAAAACGTTAGTTCTACAAGTAAATGGGTTGGATGGCTAGGATATGGTTTACAAGAATCCGCTCCTAACACCTTCACCTCACAATGGGGGAATCTAGGGGTAGGTCAATCAGATTGGGGTCCTATAATTAATACGAATACACCTCATGGTAGCGCAAGCTCCGATTATTATATGACGCACATCACCCGAAAAGCAGCCTTTTCTGCGGAGAGTGTTTCTGCTCTCTCCTTAACATCGGGAAATGCAACGGTTAATCCATCTTCAACACCCTATACCTATGTTTCATCCTTTGGTCCAGCAGATACCAAAACACATCTAACAGCTTCCTTTGCCTCTGGAACTGCTACCTATAGTTTCGATGGCAATAGTGCCATAAGCCTTACTTCTGATACCCCTTCCGATCAAATCAATTTGCCAATTGGGGAATCGCAAGTTATCCTAACCTATACTCCGCTAACAGGTGACCCTATAAACTATACGGTATACCTAATTCGACCAATACCTATTACTAGTATGATTGTAGAAGGAAGTACAGATCCGAATAGCCTAGACTACCAAGCGGGAAATTACACGGTCGTATTAACACCCGAATTCGATAGAAACACCCACTCCTATCAGATTTCAGTCCCTCATAATGTGGTGAGAGCGCGATTTAAATTTACTATCGATGATACTGGAGCTCAAAATGTAAGTTCTACAAGTAAATGGGTCGGTTGGTTAAATGGAGGATTACAAGAATCTAGCCCGAATACCTTTACCTCGCAATGGGGAAATCTAGGGGTTGGAGATACAGGATGGGGTCCCATAATTAATACGAATACCCCTCATGGTAGCGCAAGTTCCGATTATTATATGGCGCATATAAACCGAATAGCAGCCTTTACCCCTGAGAGCATTTCTGCAATCACACTAACATCGGGAAATGCAACACTCAATCCTTCGACAGCTCCTTATACCTATGTTTCATCCTTTGGTCCAACAGATACAAAAACACATCTAAAAGTATCCTTTATTTCAGGAACTGCGACCTATAGTTTCGAAGGCAGTAGCCCTATTAGTCTTACTTCTGACACCCCTTCCGATCAAATCGATTTGCCAATTGGAGAATCACAAGTTACCATAACCTATACTCCCCTAACGGGCGACCCAATAAATTATACGGTCTATTTAATTCGACCAATACCTATTACAAGTATGATTGTCGAAGGAAGTACCAATCCGAATAGTGTAGATTATCAAGCGGGAGATTTTGCTGCCGTTTTAACACCAGTATTCGACATCAACACGCACTCTTATAAAATTTCAGTCCCTCATAATGTAGTTAGAGCTCGCTTTAAATTTACTATCGATGATACTGGAGCACAAAATGTAAGTTCTACAAGTAAATGGGTCGGTTGGTTAAATGGAGGATTACAAGAATCAACTCCAAATACCTTTACCTCCCAATGGGGAAATCTAGGGGTTGGAGAAACAGGATGGGGTCCCATAATTAATACGAATACGCCTCATGGTAGCGCAAGCTCCGATTATTATATGGCACATATCAATCGAAAATCTGCCTTAGCCGGTCCGATGATAGCAAATATTAGCATGATATCAAATGAAAATGGTATAGCAGAACTAAGTTTTGACAGTGATATTTATCTTGGAGATTTAACCAGTGATCTAGAAGTTCATTTGACAGGACCTAACAACATCGACATCACTTTATCAAGATCAGACTTTGATGCTATAATCACTTCAAACGGGATCTCCTACCGTTTACGAAGTTCGGTCTTATCCTTGCTTTCACAAGGGACTTATAATGTTACAATCATTCACGCCAAAGATGCTTTTGGAACCGATGGTGGAAATTCAGGATCGGGTCAAAACCTTCAGACTTCCTATACCCTCGACACTACCGCTCCAATAATCACTTTAAATGGAAATACTGCTATAACTGTCGAAATGGGTGCAACCTATACTGATGCCGGTGCAACATCAGATGATGGATCTATTGTGAACCACTCGGGTACCGTAAACACCAATATAGTAGGAACTTATACCATCACCTACTCGGCTACTGATGGAACTAATGCCGCAACAGATGTGATCAGAACGATTCATGTAGCAGACACTACCGCTCCAGTAATTACTTTAACAGGAAATGCTTCAGTAACTGTCGAAATGGGAGCTACTTATACCGATGCCGGCGCAACATCAGATGATGGATCTATTGTGAACCACTCGGGTACCGTAAACACGGATCTAGTGGGAACTTACACCATCACCTACTCCGCTACAGATGGAACCAATGCCGCATCAGAAGTAATCAGAACGGTTCATGTAGTAGACACCACTGCGCCAATAATCACACTGACAGGAGATACCGATTTAACACTAGAAGTAGGTGCTACCTATAACGAGGCCGATGCAACATCCGATGATGGATCAATTGTAAACCTCTTGGGTACTGTAAATACAGATCTAGTGGGAACCTATACCATTACCTTCTCCGCAACAGACGGA
>CANEZU010000089.1 GCA_947444255.1 Flavobacteriaceae bacterium
AATAAAGGCAGGAGATAAATTAATTGAAGCCACGAGTGGAAATACCGGAATTGCTCTAGCGATGATTGCTCAATTATTAAACATTGAAATCGAACTGGTTTTACCCGAAGATTCTACCAAAGAACGCACCCAAACCATGCGGGCTTATGGCGCTAAAGTGATTCTGACACCTGCAAATGAAGGCATTATTGGTTCTCGAGATTATGCCGATAAAAAAGTAGCTGAGGGTGGTTATATCATGTTAAATCAATTTGCAAATCCCGATAATTGGAAAGCGCATTACAAAACAACAGGACCTGAAATATGGAATGATACCGAAGGAACTCTAACTCATTTTGTAGCATCTATGGGAACTACAGGAACTATTATGGGAACTTCTACTTATCTAAAAGAACAGAATCCTTCTATTCAAATTATTGGAGCACAACCTAGCGATGGCTCTAATATTCCCGGAATTAGAAAATGGCCACTAGAATATCTTCCTAAAATATTTGACGCTTCCAAAGTAGATCGAATCATGGAAGTTAGTGAAACCGAGGCTAGGGCCATGACTAAGCGTCTGGCTTTAGAAGAAGGTATTTTTGCGGGAATGAGCAGTGGCGGATCTGTAGCTATTGCCGTAAAATTAGCTAATGAATTAGAATCCGGAGTCGTTGTCGCTATAATCTGTGATCGCGGAGATCGGTATTTATCTTCTGATCTTTTTGATTAATTTTTATCACCAAATAACTTTAAAACTAAAAAGACTTGAATTGGGCAGTTTAATTTGTGGTGTTTTAGAAATAGATTCCATCCAGATAATACCAAATCCCATTCTCTAGAACAAAGGTGGATTTCTCATGGTGAATCTGGACTTCTGGAATATTAGTGTTTTGAGGCCGATAATAAGCTTTGAATTCGACTGTGTTTTCCGTGCAAGCGATTAGCTCCAATTTCAACCAAAGGTTAGTGATTGCCCACTCTAAAGTATCCTTTTTGGAATGGTTTTGTCTTTGTGAAAAATGGGTCGTATTTATCAAATAATCAATCGAATGACTCGCATAAGCCGCATAACGGGAACGCATCAAATCTAGAGCTGTAAGTGGATTTTCATAGCCTCGAATATACCTTTGACAGCATTCTGAAAAGGGTTTATCTAATCCACAAAAGCAGGATAGTGAATTCATTAGGAAATATTATTTGCCTGAGGTATTTATTTTTTGGTGCAACTGATTTAATACAACCTGATAGCGACTAATTTCGACGAGATCTTCATCTTCTTCCGAAAAATCAAGTAATTCATCCAGCATTTCACTAGTTTCTATTAGTCTGTCGTTAGCCAAACTATCTTGCTTATTGGCGATCAAATCAATTATTTCTTGTACTTTATTTTTTAAAATACTGAATTTATTATTTTCCATAAGGTAATTTAATGGGAGTTTTATTTATTTCTATTTAATTAATTAAACGGATTCGTTAGGATTCAAACTGTTGAATTTCTTGACAATTATCTTCAATTTTTCCTTGCGAAGGATTTCTGCATTTTTAACTTTTGACTGGGCTTTGTGCAGTTTGTCATTGTGTTTCTTAATATTTTTTTCTGTATTTCTACTCATGGTTTTATTGTATTATAAGTAAGCACTCTTTATTTCTTCTAAAGTTTTGTTTGTATAAATAAGATCATTGACTATATTTTGGCGTAAAGTCTGTACGTCATCATATTCGAAATGCTTTGACCATGAATTTAATTCTAGCAGGTTTCGAATTTGTTTGATTCGTTTGCTTGTTTTAAAACTAGTGCGAAGTACGGCTTTTTTATTGTATTTCGGATTAGACCGATGTTGATAATTAACTGTATTCGCATTAAAATCTGCTTCTAAATAATATAAATCCTCATTTGTATTATCAGGATAAAACTCAGACCAAGGTGCATATCCAAGCTTAATTTTTGAAGCTGTTGGTGGTTCAGCAGCTAGCAAACGCCATTTGCTATTTGCCAATCGCCCCCAATGATTTGACATTCGGAACATTCCCTCAGCTGTGTAATAATAACTACTACCTGATTTACTGGTATAATCCCATTTCTTAGAATGAATTTGAAATAAATCAACTTCTGTAAAAACACAGAAGGTGTTTTTGAAAGATTCTGGTTTCGAATTCATATTTCGCTTGTTTAAATAAAGAACTTCTAAAAATTAAAATTGTGCGAATATAAGAAATTAAAAAAGTATGTATTTATAAAGAAACCCGAATTGGGTTTAGATTAATCGCATTGGACAAAAAAAATTGGTTATTTTATTCTTAAAAAATGTACCTTTGCAAAAAATTGTCGTTTTAGATATCAAAATATTTTGTTTAAATACTAAGCGACACGACGTTAGATCTATTTTATGAAAAAAATTGTTGAATACCGTAAGCTATTAAATGTTGATAAAACAGTAGCGCTAAAGGATTTAAAAACTATTTATCGCAATGCTATGAAAGAAAGTCATCCTGATAAATTTCAAGGTGATGCTGCTGGGCTTCAGGCTGCGGAAGAAAAAAGCAAAGGAATTATTGAGGCCTATCATTTTTTGGTTAGCATCAATGGAGAGACTATCAAACAAGGATTAGCAGAATACAACGAAACTATTGCCACTGCTACCATAAAAGATTACAAATATGAAAATATTAGATTAAAAATCGAATTTTCAAATGGAAGTAGTTATGAATACATTAGTGTACCAAAAGCTATTTACATTAAAATGGTAAATGCTGAATCTCCGAGTCGTTTTGCAAAAAGACATATTTTAAATGCTTTTCCGTATAGAAAATTAAGTAATCAGGAATAATTTTTCTTATGCTATTTTAGGAAAGTGCCTCAAAAAGGCACTTTTTTTTTGCCCTTTAAAGATCAATTCTCTCACTAAAATTAGTGAGGTCAAATATCACTATATTAGTGTATTGCATGTTAAAGATCAATGAGTTAATTTTATATTATAAATATAAGTATTAACCCTAAAAAACTAGTATCATGGATCACACATATGACAAATACATGGAACAAGCCACTAAGGCAAAGGAAATAGTTGTTTTGTTAGAAAACGAATTATACCATCTTAGAATTACCTTAGAAGGACAACCAAATAATACAAATATCCATCAGGAAATTAGGCGAAAAATGCTAGATTTGACTATCACTAATAACGAACTGGAACATTGCCAATCAGTGATCGAAAGACGAATGAGTCAAATTAAAAAAATTGATGAAAATAAATATTATTAGAAAAAAAGGGTTTAGAACTGAATCTAAACCCTTTTGGTTTGTTTACAATTTACTGATGTAACTTCCATACATATCTTTAAATTGATATCCATCTGACAAGCGATCTTTTGAAAGTTTTTTATATTCTACCAATCCCCAGAGAATAAATTCCTTCATAAAATAAGAATCTTCTTTTTTCAACTGTGGTTGGTATTTTTTAATTAAGACTTGTAACGGTTTTATGGCATCTAAGATTTTCTTGTACTCTTCATCCGTTGTATCATCTAGTAATTCGAAACCGCTTTCCGCAAAAAACCATTCTATCAAATCAGAATAAGGTGTTTCTTCATCTGGTTTTTCTAATTTCTCAATTTTCGGAAAATAAGCTGGAAAAAATGTATGAATCGAATCTCCTATTAGATGTTGTGCCACTTCTGCAGCTCCCTCCTGTTCTCCTTCATAGACTAATTCTACTTTTCCTGTAATCGCCGGAATAATTCCCATGAAATCAGACAAACGCAAACTCGTTTGATCTGCACCTGATTTAAGAGCACGACGTTCAGCAGTGCTCAATAAGTTTTCATAGGCTGTTATACTCATTCTAGCACTCACTCCACTTTTATTATCAATATACTCACTTTCTCTGGCTTCAAAACTTATTTGTTCCAATAAATCCTTTGCCAAGGAAGGCACATAAACTAAATCACTTTGAGTGGCGTCTAATTTAGCTTCCTGTTCTGTAATTGTTCTAGCAATTTTAATAGTATCTGGATAATGCGTTAGAATCTGAGAACCAATTCTATCTTTTAGAGGAGTGACGATATTTCCTCTATTGGTATAATCCTCTGGATTTGCAGTAAAAACAAACTGCATATCAAGCGGCATTCTCAATTTAAATCCTCTAATTTGAATATCACCTTCCTGCAAAATATTAAACAAAGCTACCTGAATTCGAGCTTGTAAATCGGGTAACTCATTAATTACAAAAATACATCGGTTGGCTCTTGGAATCATTCCAAAATGAATCACACGGTCATCCGCATAAGACAATTTTAGATTTGCTGCTTTTATGGGATCTACATCCCCGATTAAATCAGCTACTGTTACATCTGGTGTGGCTAATTTTTCAAAGAAACGTTCGCTACGGTGAATCCATTTAATAGGAGTTGCATCACCATGTTCTAAAATAAGGTCTTTAGCAAAACGAGAAATTGGATTTAATGGATCGTCATTTATTTCAGAACCAGATACAATAGGTATGTATTCGTCTAATAATTCAATCATTTTTCGGGCAAGTCTGGTTTTTGCCTGACCTCTAAGACCTAATAAATTGATATTATGTCGCGATAGGATAGCACGTTCTAGTTCCGGTATAACCGTATTTTCAAAACCATGAACGCCTTCAAAAGTTGGTTTTCCTAATTTTATTTTTTCGCGAAGGTTATTTCGCAATTCGTCTTTTATACTTTTTGACTGATAACCGGCTTTTTTTAATTCGCCTAGAGTATTTATTTTTTCTATTTTCATCTTTTTTATAAATATTGTTTCTATTTTATTTCCTTAATAGAATAAGGTTTCTGCTGAATAATTTAATTTTGAAAAGGATTAATTCCTATTTAATACGTTTCTTTCTATTGCTTTCATAATCTTCAAAAATCATTTCCCCTAATCCTTTTAGTCCGGTATAAAATGCTTTCCCTTGATTGGCTTCTGTAAAACGATTAACAAATTTTTGCAAATAAGGATCATTTGCAATCATAAATGTCGTGATCGGAATATGCAATTTCCTGGCCTGTTGGGCTTGACTGTAGCATTTGTCGACTATATATTCATCTAAACCATTACTATTCATATAATAGGAACCGTCACGCTCTCTTACGCAACTTGGTTTACCATCCGTAATCATAAATATTTGTTTGTTGGTATTCCGTTTTCTACGAAGCAAATCCATTGCTAATTGTAAACCAGCAACTGTATTAGTGTGATAAGGACCTACTTTAAGGTAAGGCAAATCCCGAATTGCAATTGACCAGGCATCATTTCCAAAAACGATAATATCTAAAGTATCTTTTGGATAACGAGTTGTAATCAACTCGGCTAAAGCCATCGCTACTTTTTTGGCGGGAGTAATTCGGTCTTCTCCATATAAAATCATACTGTGGCTAATGTCAATCATGAGAACGGTACTCATCTGCGATTTGAATTGGGTATCTTCAACCACCAAATCATTTTCGGTCAATTGAAAACTTTCAACGCCATTATTGATTTGAGCATTTCTCAAACTTTCCGTCAAAGAAATCCGTTCCAAACCATCGCCAAAGTGAAATTCTCTAAATTCTCCGGTATGTTCATCGCCATTACCTGAATGTTTCGTTTTGTGATTACCGTTGCCACTTTTCTTTAAATTTCCAAAAATCTGATCTAAGGCTTGCTGTCTAATTGCTCTTTCGGTTTTGGCAGTAATCTCAATTCCTGAAGTGCCATCTTCTTTAAGTTCGTCTCTTATGTATCCTTTTTTCTTTAGATCTTCAATGAAATCATCAATGGTATAAGCCGAATCCGTTAATTTGTATTCGACGTCTAGTTCTCGTAGCCAGTCAATTGCCTCATCAAAATCACCCGAGGTATGCGTGATTAATTCCTTGAAAATACCAAAGAGTTTATCAAACGGAGATTGAAATGGAGCTTCATACTGTTTGAAATAAAATCCTTTTTTCTTATTATTTTCCATATAAAACCAAAATTACATCATTTTAAGATGTAGAAGAAACAAACGAATATTAATTTTTAGTTAAAAGAAGAAAGAAATTATTTTCATAAATTAACTCTTTAGTTAATTAAAAAACTACTATTGTATTAAAAATACTCAATATTCTTTAATTATATCAAAAAATATATTTTGAAAGAAAAAGCTTATTTTAAAGACCCTAAAATATTAAGTGCTTTCAAATGAGATCCTTAATTCTATCACTATACAAATCACAATCTATTTTTTTGATCAAAAACCACTGTTAAAATCAAAGAAACTCTGATTATAACATAAAATTAAGTATTTAAATTACCAATAACTTATATTTTTAAATACTTTTACACTCTGTAAAACCAAAATTTTAATTTAAAATGAAAAAAATTCTTTTATTACTTTCTGTTGTTTCTATTTTAATTTCCTGTAACAAGGCCGGAAGCAATGCTTTTATTATCAGTGGAACCGTTAAGGGAGTTGATAATGGGAAATCCGTAACTCTTGAGGTACAAGATGCAACTGGACAATTGAAACCTGTTGATACTGTAAAAGTAGAAGATGGAAAATTTACGTTCAAAGGTTCGGCTAAAGAGCCGGAAATGCATTTAATTCAAGTTGAAGGAACACAAGGTAAAGTTCCATTTATATTAGAAAATGGCGACATTGATATGGTTATCAATAAGGACAGTATCAGCATTACAAAAGTTACTGGAACTTATAACAATGACGAATTGACTGCCTATAAGGAAGATGGGATGAAAATCCAGAAGAAAATGATGAAATTTCAACAAGACAACATGACTAAGATGAATGAAGCACAACAGAAAAGTGATACTGTTGTAATGAATAGTCTTAGAAAAGAATATGGTAAATTTCAAGAAGAGTTTACAAAACAGTCTGAAGAATACTTGAAAACTCATCCAAAAGCTTTTATTTCAACTTTGATTCTTGAGAGTTTTTTCAATCAAATGACTCCAGATATTATCAAAATCAAAAAATATTATACTGCTTTAGATCAATCTCTAAAAGATACTAAGACCGGAAAAGCTATAAAAGCTAAATTGGACCAAATTGAAAAACCAGTTGCTGCTGCAGGATCTGTAGAAATTGGAAGCGTAGCTCCTGATTTTGCTGCTCCAAGTCCAGATGGCAAAACAATTTCTTTGAAAGAAAGTTTAGGAAAAGTAACTATAATTGATTTCTGGGCTTCTTGGTGTGCGCCTTGTAGAGCTGAGAATCCAAATGTAGTTGCAATGTACAACGAATTACATGCAAAAGGTTTAAATATTATCAGTGTTTCTTTAGACAAAGATGCTGCTAAATGGAAAGAAGCTATTGCTAAAGATAAATTGAGCTGGAATCAAATTTCAAATTTAAAATTTTGGGATGAGCCAATTGCTGCTACTTATGGTGTTAAATCAATTCCTGCTACTTTCATCTTGGACGCTAACGGAACTATCGTTGCAAAAGATCTAAGAGGTGCTGAATTGAAAGCTAAAATAGTGGAACTTTTAGGTAAATAATCTCTAAATAGTACGAAAATACAAAAATCTCCCTAGTGGAGATTTTTGTATTTAATTCAATACCATAGCATTAAAAATAAAGCAACAATAAAGATTGAAATTAGTTTGCAAACACGGAAACAGTTTTTATATTTGCAGCCGTTAAGGGATAGGATTTATAACTGTTTCAAGCCGAAGGGGAGATACTCAAGCGGCCAACGAGGGCAGACTGTAAATCTGCTGTGTGAACTTCGCAGGTTCGAATCCTGCTCTCCCCACAAAAAAACCGAAACGAAAGTTTCGGTTTTTTTTATTCTACTCTATTCTGGTTTAGGAAACAATTTTATCCTTTTAAACTAATCTCCTAAAATTTATTTTAAATATTTAAAATGACTTTCCTTTTTATATACCATTGCCAACAAACTAGGCAAAACAATCAATAGTAAGGGCATTGCTATTAGAAATCCTCCTATAACCGCAATCGCTAATGGCTGATGTAATTCTGATCCTGTACCAATGCCAATAGCCAGTGGCAAAAGAGCAGTTATAGCACCAAGAGCAGTCATTAATTTGGGTCTCAACCGAGTGGATATAGAATAAATAATAGATTGATTACTATCTTCTGTTAATCTGAAAGTGGTTCTAAACTGTAGAAAAGTAAAAATCGCGTTTTCACTAATGATGCCAACAATCATTATGATACCGGTATAACTTCCTACATTTAATGGCGTTTTGGTTATAAACAATAGGATATAAGATCCAGAAATTCCTAAAACAGAAACGAAAAGAATAACTAAGGCTGCCCTGAAATCACGGAATAAAAATAACAAAAGTCCAAAAACCAATAAGCTAGAAGCTATTAAAATCAACAAAAGTTCTTTAAAAGATTGTTGTTGGTCTTTGTAAGCTCCCGCATATTCAATATAATAACCACTAGGAAGATCAATAGAATTAGTAACTTGATTTTGTATATCCTTCATCACGCTACCCAAATCACGATCATTTAAACGTCCGGTAACCACAGTCATCATTTGAAGGTTTTCTCTTTCAATTTCGGCAGATCCTTTCTGAGGAATAATAGTGACAAGATTAGAAATTGGTATAGATTGACCGTTAGGTAAAAAAAGTTTTAGTTTTTTAATATCTTCCAAACTTCTTTTTTCTGAATTTTTATAAATCAAACGAATTGGAGTGATTCGTTCCTTCTCCAGCAAACTACCAATTACATTTCCTTCTAAAGCCGTTTGGAGCTGAAATTGCAAATCGGAAGGACTAATTCCGTATAAAGCCAACATACGATAATTAGGCTCTATGTTTATAGAAGGTCCTGCTAAAACTACTCCATTAAAAACATCTGCAGTACCTTTTACATTCTCTACAATTGCGGAAATAGAATTCGAAATTTTTTCTAGTTCTTTCTGATTAGTACCATATATTTTAACTTCTATTGGAGAAACAGAATGCATCAAATCACCAAGCATATCCATGATTACCTGACCAAAATCAATTCGCAGTGCAGGTTGACTGGCTTCGACTCGATTTCGGATAGCATCAATAACTTCATTGCTGCTCCGATTTCGCTCTTTTTTTAATTGGATTAAATAATCCCCACGATTGGGTTCTGTTATGAAAAACCCCATCTGAGTACCTGTCCTTCTGCTGTAAGCTTCAACTTCAGGAGTTCGAATAATAATCTTCTCTACTTCCTTTAGCATACTATCGGTTTCTTCCAGCGATGTCCCCGGAGGCGACTGATAATCTAAGACAATACTTCCTTCGTCCATTTCAGGTAAGAATCCGGTTTCTAAAT
>CANEZU010000090.1 GCA_947444255.1 Flavobacteriaceae bacterium
CATTCAACATTTACAACTGGAAAAGCCAGATGCAAATACTACAAATAAATCGGAACCAATACAGCAAGCTGATACAGAAAAATTCATTACTGCTGAGGGAATTGAACTAAAGAAAACCTATTTAGCTTCTGATATAAAAGAGCTAGAACACCTTGATTTTGGAGCTGGTTTTCAACCTTATTTAAGAGGACCATATGCAACAATGTATGTCCGTCGTCCTTGGACAATCAGACAGTATGCTGGATTTTCTACTGCAGAAGAAAGCAATTCCTTTTACAGAAGAAATCTTGCTTCAGGACAAAAAGGCTTATCTATTGCATTTGATTTACCAACGCACCGAGGCTATGATTCAGATCACGAACGTGTGGTTGGCGATGTCGGAAAAGCAGGAGTAGCTATCGATTCTGTAGAAGATATGAAAGTATTATTCGATCAGATTCCACTGGATGAAATGTCCGTTTCTATGACAATGAACGGTGCTGTTTTACCCATCATGGCTTTCTATATTGTGGCTGCCGAAGAACAGGGCGTCAAACCCGAATTACTTTCCGGAACAATCCAAAATGACATTCTAAAGGAATTTATGGTTCGGAATACCTACATCTATCCTCCTACTCCTTCCATGAAAATCATCGCCGATATCTTCGAATTTACAAGCAAAAAAATGCCCAAATTCAATTCGATTAGCATCTCCGGTTATCACATGCAGGAAGCGGGTGCCACAGCAGATATTGAATTAGCTTATACCCTGGCCGATGGTTTGGAATACATAAGAACTGGACTTTCAACAGGAATGAATATTGACGAATTTGCACCTCGTCTCTCCTTTTTCTGGGCAATTGGAATGAATCATTTCATGGAAATTGCTAAAATGAGAGCGGCAAGGATGATCTGGGCCAAATTGGTAAAACCATTTAATCCCAAAGAGGATAAATCACTGGTGCTGAGAACACATTGTCAAACAAGCGGTTGGAGTTTAACCGAACAAGATCCATTTAATAATGTGGCCCGAACGTGTATTGAAGCTGCAGCAGCTGCTTTTGGCGGAACCCAGTCTTTGCATACCAATGCCTTAGACGAAGCTATCGCATTGCCTACCGACTTCTCCGCAAGAATTGCACGAAATACACAAATCTATTTACAAGAGGAAACTAAAATAACCAAAACAGTGGATCCCTGGGCAGGCAGTTATTATGTTGAAACTTTAACTGATGAAATTGCCAAAAGCGCTTGGAAACTGATTCAGGAAGTCGAAGAATTAGGTGGCATGACCAAAGCAATCGAAGAAGGAATTCCCAAATTGCGAATCGAAGAAGCGGCCGCCAGAAAGCAAGCACGTATTGATAGTAATCAGGATGTGATTGTTGGAATCAATAAATACCGATTAGAAAAAGAAGATCCCTTGCATATTTTAGATGTTGATAATCAAAAAGTACGCAAGCAACAATTGGAACAATTAGATCGCATAAAAGCCAGCAGAGATGCTGATAAAGTAAAACTTTCTCTGGAAAAACTAACCCTTTGTGCTCAAACTGGTGAAGGTAATTTACTGGAAATAGCAGTTGAAGCCGCTAGAAACCGAACAACATTAGGCGAAATCAGCTCTGCCTTAGAAATGGTTTTTGGTCGATACAAAGCACAAATTAAATCCTTTAGCGGAGTGTATAGCAAAGAAATAAAAGACGACAAGAGTTTTGAAAAAGCCAAACAATTAGCCGATCAATTTGCAAAAACAGAAGGCCGACGTCCCCGAATTATGATTGCAAAAATGGGGCAGGACGGTCACGATCGCGGTGCTAAAGTTGTAGCAACCGGTTATGCCGATTTGGGTTTTGATGTCGATATAGGTCCGTTGTTTCAAACACCTGCCGAAGCAGCGAAACAAGCAGTCGAAAATGATGTGCACATCCTGGGAGTTTCTTCCCTCGCTGCTGGTCATAAAACACTAGTGCCTCAGGTAATCGATGAACTCAAAAAATACGGCAGAGAGGATATCATGGTGGTTGTGGGAGGTGTAATTCCCGCCCAAGATTATCAGTTCCTTTTCGATGCCGGAGCTGTTGCTGTTTTCGGTCCCGGTACAAAGATTAGTGAAGCTGCAATTAAGATATTAGAAATTTTGATTGAGGACTAATAGCATTTGACATGGATACAAAAGGAACAATTAGTAGCAAACTTCCAGATATCGGCCAAAGTATATTTACTACAATGTCAAAAATGGCAGTCGAATACAATGCCATTAATCTATCACAGGGTTTTCCAAACTTTAAAGTAGATGAAAGACTGACTGCTATTGTTGCCCGTTTAGCAAAAGAAGAGGTACATCAATACCTTCCAATGTCGGGCTATCCTCCTTTGGTATCAAAAATTGCAGGGCTTATTCAGAAATCCTATAATAGAATTCTCCAACCCGAAACAGAAATTTTGGTAACTGCTGGAGCGACTCAAGGAATTTTTACCACAATTACGGCACTTGTACATACTGATGATGAAGTAATTATTCTTGACCCAAGTTATGATTGCTATCTGGCACCTGTTTTACTTTGCAATGCAAAACCAATAAGGGTTACTCTTAATGACGATTACACACCCAATTGGGAACGAATTGAAAAGGCGGTTAGTTCAAAAACAAAGCTTCTTATCATCAACAATCCGCACAATCCAACAGGAAAAATATTTACGGAATCTGATTTCATAGCCTTGGAAAGCCTATTGGAAGAGCATCCAAATATTATCTTGCTTTCGGATGAAGTATATGAATTTATTGCTTTTGAACACTCCCATATTTCAGTTCATTCAAGAAAAAAACTTCAAAATCGAAGCATAGTCATTTCCTCTTTTGGAAAATCATTTCATATTACAGGATGGAAAGTGGGCTATCTCATTACACCGGAATATTTGATGAAGGAAATCAAAAAAGTGCATCAATTTTTAGTGTTTAGCGTCAATAGTATTTGTCAGGTTGCGATTAGTGAGTATTTGGATTTGATTTCCGTAAAAGAACTTGGTACTTTCTACCAAGAAAAAAGAGATTATTTTAGAAAATTACTCGAAAAAAGCCGATTCGAATTAATGCCTTGCGAAGGAACTTATTTTCAAGTGGCATCTTATGCTGCAATTTCAGATGAAAATGACATTGATTTTTGCAAACGACTGATCGTAGAATATGGTGTGGCAGCGATTCCAATATCTACTTTTTATGCAGATGGAAAGGATCTTAAACTCATCCGATTTTGCTTTGCTAAAGACAACAAAACATTGGAAGAAGCAGCAAAAAGATTAAGCATCATTTAATTAACGTATTTTATATGCATGCATACTAAATATTTTCCTATATTTACGTACCTAAAAACAAATACTATGGATTATTCAGCTAAAATGCTTCGCGACGATGCCCTAAAGGGGAAAGTAATAGTAGTTACTGGCGGCGGTAGCGGACTTGGAAAAGCAATGACCAAATATTTCATGGAACTGGGTGCCGATGTCGCGATCACTTCTCGGGATTTAGAAAAATTAAAAAATACAGCTGCCGAATTAGAGACCGAAACCGGTGGTTCTTGCTTAGCTGTGCAATGCGATGTTCGTCATTACGATCAGGTGGAAGCAATGTTAGCCGAAGTACTAAAAACTTTCGGAAAAGTAGATGTTTTGCTAAACAATGCTGCTGGTAATTTTATTTCTCCTACCGAACGTTTGTCAGCAAATGCATTCGATACAGTAATTGATATCGTTTTAAAAGGATCAAAAAACTGTACACTGGCTTTTGGAAAACATTGGATCGATTCCAAACAAAAAACAGCAACAATTCTAAATATTGTTACCACATATGCATTCACAGGTTCGGCCTATGTAGTGCCTAGTGCAACTGCAAAAGCTGGCGTATTAGCCATGACAAAAAGCTTAGCTGTTGAATGGGCTAAATATGGAATTCGTTCTAATGCAATTGCTCCTGGCCCATTTCCTACCAAAGGAGCTTGGGATAGATTACTTCCTGGAGATTTAGCAGAAAAGTTTGATATGTCAAAAAAAGTTCCGCTTAAACGAGTTGGTGACCATCAGGAATTAGCCAATTTAGCAGCCTATTTAATTTCTGATTTCTCCGCTTATATTAACGGAGAAGTTGTGGTTATTGATGGTGGCGAATGGCTGCAAGGAGCCGGTCAGTTTAACTTATTAGAACAAATACCGCCTGAAATGTGGGATATGCTGGAGTCTATGATAAAAGCAAAGAAAAATAAATGATAATTGTAAATACGAATAAGAGGTTAGTCTAACTCCTGACTTTTTACTTACGATTTACAATATAAAGAGAACTTCGATAGTTCTCTTTTTTTATGCGATTTTAAGAGGGCTAAAACAGTCAAAATAAAGAAACTCCATACTTTTAAAGTGCTTTTATGGAGGTTTTTTTTTGGATAATCCGATATTTCAGAACTTCATTTATCGAATATCAGAAGTAAAGAAAAGGGATCAAAGAAATAAAAAAGGAAAATATTAGAGTATTTCTTAACCAATAGAAGTGTAAAAATCCATAAATAATTGTATTTTTACCGCTCAAAATTTTTATAAATAAATGGGTAAAATCATTGCTATTGCCAATCAAAAAGGCGGCGTTGGAAAAACAACAACTTCCGTTAATCTGGCTGCTTCACTTGGTGTTTTAGAGAAAAAAGTCTTATTAATTGATGCTGATCCACAAGCAAATGCAAGCTCAGGATTAGGAATTGATGTTGACAATATTACTATTGGTACCTACCAAATTTTAGAACACAGTAGTCTTCCCGAAGAAGCAATTATAAAATGTTCTGCCTTAAATGTAGATGTTATTCCAGCTCATATTGATTTAGTTGCTATTGAAATCGAATTGGTTGATATGGAAAATAGAGAATATATGCTGAAAGAAGCACTAAAATCTATTAAAGATAAATACGATTATATCCTGATAGACTGCGCACCATCATTAGGATTATTGACTTTGAACGCACTTACTGCAGCTGATTCAGTTATCATTCCAATTCAATGTGAATACTATGCTTTGGAAGGTTTAGGAAAATTATTAAACACTATAAAAAGTGTTCAAAAGATACACAATCCCGATTTAGATATTGAAGGTCTACTACTGACCATGTTTGATTCCCGATTACGTTTATCCAATCAAGTGGTTGAAGAAGTACAAAAACATTTTAATGATATGGTTTTTAAAACCATTATTCAACGAAATGTCAAATTAAGCGAAGCGCCAAGTTTTGGCGAAAGCATCATTAATTATGACGCAACAAGCAAAGGAGCTACAAATTATTTACATTTAGCTCAAGAAATAATAAAGAAAAATAGTTAGTTGAATATATGGCACAAGCAGTTAGAAAACAAGCATTAGGAAGAGGATTATCCGCATTATTAAAAGACCCAGAGAATAATATTCAATCGGTTGATGATAAAAATGCAGATAAAGTGGTAGGCAATATTATTGAGCTTGAAATTGATGCTATTGAAATAAACCCTTTTCAACCCAGAAGTAATTTTAATGAGGAATCCTTACAGGAATTAGCTACCTCAATTCGAGAACTTGGTGTTATTCAACCTATAACCGTTCGAAAAACTGACTTCAATAAATACCAATTAATATCTGGAGAGCGTCGTTTGCGCGCTTCAAAAATAGCAGGATTAGAAGTAGTACCCGCATACATCCGAATCGCAAATGATAATGAATCGTTGACGATGGCATTGGTTGAAAATATCCAACGCCATGATTTGGATCCAATTGAAATAGCGCTCTCTTATCAAAGATTAATTGATGAAATTCAATTAACTCAGGAACAAATGAGTGATCGTGTTGGAAAAAAACGTTCTACTATTGCTAATTATTTGCGCCTTTTAAAATTAGATCCAATTATTCAAACCGGAATCAGAGATAGTTTTATCAGTATGGGTCATGGTCGCGCTATTATAAACGTTGAAGATTTAGACGTTCAAACTGACATTTATCAAAAAATTCTGAGTCAAAATTTATCCGTTCGGGAAACTGAAAGCTTGGTAAAAAATTATCAAGAAAGTTTAAAACCTAAAACAGCCGCTAAAGCTAAATCGACTACTTTTTCAATTGCTGAGGAGGAAAACAAAGCAATTAGCAATTATTTCGGAACCAAAATAGACGTTAAAATTGCAGGAAATGGAAAAGGTAAAATTACAATTCCATTTCATTCTGAAGAAGATTTTAATAGAATTCTCAAATTAATGAAAGGCTAGTGCATAAATTTATTTCCATATTACTTTTGCTGCTTCTTTTTGGAAATACATTAGTTTTCGGCCAAGTAAAACCAGAAATCCTTATAAAATCGAGCGACACCATAAAAGATAAGGAGATTAATGCCTTGTCACCCGCTAAAGCTGGATTTTATTCTGCCGTTTTACCTGGTTTAGGACAGGCTTACAATAAGAAATATTGGAAAATTCCTCTTGTTTACGGAGCCATCGGTACAAGTTTATATTACTATTCCAGCAACAACACAAAATACCGCGATTTCAGAAATGCTTACAAAAGTAGATTAGCCGGTAGAACAGATGATCAATACCAATATCTGGACACAGCTCGGCTAATTGTTGCTCAACGGTTTTACCAAAGAAATAGAGATCTTTCCATTTTAGTGACCGCTGCATTTTATGTTTTAAACATCGTAGATGCTAATGTCGATGCACATTTACTTCAATTTAATGTGAATGATAATCTATCTTTAAATCCAAAATTCGAACAAAACGACATCAACTCCAAGCCCAACTTTGGTCTTGCTTTTAATTTTAAATTTTAATGAAAATAGCACTTTTAGGTTACGGAAAAATGGGACAGGTAATAGAAAAAATAGCTTTAGAAAGAGGCCATGAAATCGTTTTGAAAAAAGACGAATTCAACACCTACGAAGGTCTTTCTAATGCTGACGTTGCCATCGATTTCAGTATTCCAGCCGTTGCTGTTAGTAATATTTCAAGTGCTTTAAATGCAAATGTGCCTATAATTTCAGGAACTACGGGCTGGTTAGAACATTATGACGAAATGGTCACACTTTGCAACGAAAAAAAGGGGGCGTTTATATCCAGTTCAAACTTTAGTTTAGGAGTAAACCTCTTTTTTGAACTAAATGATTATTTAGCGAAAATCATATCTAAATTCGAAAATTACAAAGTAGAGATGGAAGAAATTCATCACACTCAAAAACTAGATGCTCCAAGCGGGACCGCTATCTCATTGGCAAAAGGAATAATTGAAAATTCAAATTATACCAAATGGACTTTAGAAAATCCAAAATTAAATGAAATATTAATTGACGCTAAAAGAATTGAAAACATTCCAGGTACGCATACCGTAACCTATAATTCTGAAGTTGATGCTATTGAAATAAAACACACCGCACACAATCGCGATGGTTTTGCTTTAGGAGCCGTTATTGCAGCAGAATGGATCGTAGGTAAAAAAGGGATTTTTACTATGAAAGATGTATTAAATTTGGGCAATTAAAACATACTTTAAAATAAAGTTTCGCTCCATTTTGTAACAAATATTTAATTCAATCTTCTAATTAAATAAAAAATAAAATTATGACAGTATATCAATGGTTTGTATTTTTCCTAATCGTTCAACTAATTCACTTTGCAGGAACTTGGAAATTATATGTAGCAGCCGGTAGAAAATCTTGGGAAGCTGCAATCCCGGTTTACAACGCCATCATTTTGATGAAAATCATCAATCGGCCAAGTTGGTGGACTGTTTTGTTATTTGTTCCAATTGTTAATCTGATTATGTTTCCTGTAATTTGGGTAGAAACAATACGAAGTTTTGGTAAAAATAAAACAATTGATACTTTATTAGCAATTGCTACTTTGGGATTCTACACCTACTATATTAACTACACCCAAAAATTGAATTATATTTCGGATCGAAGTCTGATTCCTGCCAATAAAACAGCCGATACGATTAGTTCCTTACTTTTTGCAATAGTAGTTGCTACAATAGTGCACACCTATGTGATGCAGCCTTATACTATTCCAACATCTTCCTTAGAGAAATCTTTACTAGTTGGTGATTTCTTATTTGTAAGCAAGTTTCATTACGGGGCTAGAACACCAATGACAGCAGTTGCGCTTCCAATGGTTCATGATACGATACCAGTTTTACATAGAAAATCCTATTTGAAATGGCCACAACTTCCTTATTTCAGATTTCCGGGTTTACAAAAAATTGAGCATAATGATATCGTCGTTTTTAACTGGCCAGTAGATACCGTTTATAAGTTTTTTGATACTTCAAAAAGAAAAGCAGATAAACCAATTGATAAAAAATCAAATTATGTAAAGAGATGTGTAGGCCTTCCAGGAGACAGCTTATCGATTGTAGACGGGATAGTTCACATCAATGGAAAGATTTTGGTTTTACCAGAAAGAGCTAAGCCGCAATATTCCTATACGGTTACAACTAACGGAACTGGTTTTGATCAAACCTATATTATGAGTGAATTGCACATCACTGATGGAATCTATCAAACTGGAGAAAAAACATTCTTGTTTGCCGCTTTAACAGAAGAATCTGCAGCACGTTTAAAAAATAATCCTATTGTAACTAGCATTGAGAGAAATATTTCTAAAGATGCTGATCCTAGTATTTTTCCTCAAACAGAAAATTGGAACAGAGATAATTTTGGTCCAATATACATTCCACAAGAAGGAAAATCAATCGAATTAAACGCCAAAACAATTCCTTTTTATAAAAGAATCATCACTGAATACGAAGGAAATGATTTGAAAATTAACGGTGATGAAATCAGAATTAATGGCGCTCCAGCAACAAGCTACACTTTCAAACAAGATTACTATTGGATGATGGGAGATAACCGTCACAATTCAGAAGACAGTAGATATTGGGGTTATGTTCCAGAGAATCATATTGTTGGAAAACCGGTGTTTATTTGGTTGAGTATGGATGCAAATGGAAAAGGAGTAAACAAAGTGCGTTGGGAAAGAATGTTCACGACCGTAAATGGCGATGGACAACCTTATTCCTATTTCAAATTTTTCTTGATTGCACTTGCTGCCTATTTTGGAATATCCTATTTCATGAACAAAAGAAAAGAG
>CANEZU010000091.1 GCA_947444255.1 Flavobacteriaceae bacterium
AAGGCGCTCGAATTGGAAAAAATTGTAATATTTTCCCAGGTGCTGTAATTGCCGCTGTACCCCAAGATTTAAAATTTGGTGGTGAAGATTCTTTGGCTATTATTGGGGACAATACGACCATTAGAGAATGTGTGACCATCAACAGAGGCACCATAGCTTCGGGCCAAACCGTAATTGGAAAAAATTGCCTCATCATGGCTACCGCTCATATCGCTCACGATTGCCATATTGGAGATAATGCTATTATTGTAAATGGTGTGGCTCTTGCCGGTCATGTAATTGTAGGTAATTATGCCGTTATTGGTGGCTTAGCAGCCATCCACCAATTTATCCAAATTGGAGATCATGCCATGATTTCCGGTGGATCTTTGGTTAGAAAAGATGTGCCCCCTTTTACTAAAGCCGCTAAAGAACCGCTCTCCTATGTAGGAATTAATTCAGTAGGTCTTAGAAGACGAGGGTTTACAACCGAAAAAATTAGAGAAATTCAGGATATTTACAGAATTCTGTATCAGAAAAATTACAATACAACCCAGGCTTTAGGAATTATAGAAGCCGAAATGGAAGCTACTCCCGAACGTGACGAAATAATTCTTTTTATCCGGAATTCTTCCCGTGGTGTTATGAAAGGCTATTCTGGGAATTATTAAAAATAAGAATCAAAGGAATAACTTTAAACAAAATAAACTTTAAACAAAATTAAACAAACAGATATATGGCTTCAACTTCAGATATTAAAAACGGATTATGTATTAAATACAACAATGATATCTATAAAATCATTGAATTTCTTCACGTTAAACCAGGGAAAGGACCGGCTTTTGTCCGAACCAAATTAAGAAGTTTAACCAACGGAAAAGTATTGGATAATACCTTCTCCGCAGGTCATAAAATCGAAGAAGTTCGTGTTGAAAATCATAAATTTCAATATTTGTATCCGGAAGGGGATTTGTTTCATTTTATGAATACAGAAACATTCGAACAAATAGCTTTGAATAAAAATATTCTGGATTCTCCAGATTTGCTAAAAGAAGGTGAAAATGTTATGGTCAGTATCAATACCGAAACCGATTTGCCGCTATCTGTAGATATGCCAGCTTCAGTGGTTTTAGAAGTGACCTATGCTGAACCGGGTATTAAAGGAAATACCGCTACCAACGCAACTAAATCAGCGACCGTAGAAACCGGAGCCTCTGTAAATGTTCCTTTGTTTATTAATGAAGGTGATAAAATTAAAATAGATACTTCAACAGGTTCTTATATGGAACGCGTTAAAGAATAAATTAGCTTTCCTGTATTCCGTTTGCTATCAGACGGAATACTGAAAATGCGCCTCTCAAAACGAAACCTATGAAATTCCCAAAGACTTATTCTTTAAATGAGATTGCCTCCATAATCAATTGTGAATTTGTTGGCGATTCGGACTTTCCTGTTCTCGGTATGAATGAAATTCATGTCGTTGAACCAGGTGATATCGTTTTTGTAGATCATCCTAAATATTACGATAAAGCACTTCAATCGGCAGCAAGCATCGTTTTAATTAATAAAACAGTGGATTGTCCGCAAGGAAAAGCCCTCTTAATTTCAGACGATCCTTTTCGCGATTTTAATAAATTGACGAATCATTTTAAACCCTTCCAATATTCGAATGTCTCGGTTTCGGCTTCCGCCAAAATAGGAGAGGGAACCCTTATTCAACCCAATGTCTTTATTGGAAATCAAGTGGTTATTGGTAAAAATTGTCTGATTCATTCCAATGTTTCGATTTACGATCACACTGTTATTGGTGATAATGTTATTATCCATGCCGGAACTATTCTGGGAGCCGATGCCTTTTATTATAAAAAAAGAGCCGAAGGTTTTGATCAGTTAATTTCGGGTGGTAGAGTTGTTATCAAAGATAATGTGGGAATTGGAGCACTTTGCACCATCGACAAAGGGGTTACAGGCGATACGATTATTGGGGAAGGAACTAAAATTGACAATCAGGTTCACGTGGGTCATGATACTGTCATTGGAAAAAAATGCCTGATTGCCTCCCAAACCGGAATAGCGGGCTGTGTGATTATCGAAGATGAAGTGACGCTTTGGGGACAAGTTGGAACCACAAGTGGCATCACAATAGGAGAGAAAGCAGTTGTTTTAGGCCAAACCGGAGTGACCAAATCTGTCGCCGGTGGGAAAACCTATTTTGGTACTCCAATCGAAGAATCACGAGAAAAACTCAAGCAACTGGCCAACATCAAAAAAATACCGGAAATTCTCAATAAACTCAAATAAATATGGCAATTAAGAAAATCATAAAGGAATTTTATAAATCAGACGCATTAATTAACAGCGCTGTCATGGATTTGTATTTGCATCCTGAAGTCCTCTTAGATTGGAATAGTAGTCAAGGTTTTTTGCAGTTGGACAAACCGAAATTAATAGCCTTAGCCGATGATCTGGCTAAAGCCTATATAAAATCAAAAGTGGTTATTAACCAAATGATCCAAGATAAAAATCAGGTCGCGGTTCGCTATTCTCATTTTGTGAAAACATTTGAAAACCCTAGAGAAGAAATGCTCTTAGCCAATTTTTTTGTGATTTGGGAATTAAAAGACGAGAAACTCTTTAGAGGGTATCAAATGAGTCAATTATCTTAACTAATTTTAGGTAAAAACCGACGAAAGTAAAACGAAAGCCTTACTTTTGCAGCACAATTATAAAAAATCAATATAAAATATATACTATGAGTGTTTTAGTTAATAAAGATTCAAAAATTATTGTTCAGGGATTTACAGGAAGTGAAGGTACTTTTCATGCTTCCCAAATGATTGAATACGGAACAAATGTTGTTGGTGGTGTGACTCCTGGAAAAGGGGGAACAACGCATTTAGATCGTCCTGTTTTTAATACCGTTAAAGATGCTGTTGAAAAAGCAGGTGCCGATACTACTATTATTTTCGTTCCACCAGCATTTGCTGCCGACGCTATTATGGAAGCTGCTGAAGCTGGAATCAAAGTTATTATTACAATTACCGAAGGTATTCCTGTGGCTGATATGATTAAAGCCTATGAATACATTCAAGGTAAAGACTGTAGACTAATTGGTCCAAACTGTCCAGGGGTAATTACGCCAGGGGAAGCCAAAGTAGGTATTATGCCCGGTTTCGTTTTCAAAAAAGGAACTGTAGGTATCGTTTCTAAATCAGGTACCCTAACTTATGAAGCTGCAGATCAAGTAGTGAAACAAGGGATGGGAATTACTACAGCTATCGGAATTGGTGGTGATCCAATCATTGGAACTACTACCAAAGAAGCAGTTGAATTATTGATGAACGATCCTGAAACCAAATGTATCGTCATGATTGGTGAAATTGGGGGTCAATTAGAAGCAGATGCTGCTAAATGGATCAAAGCCGACGGAAATAGAAAACCAGTTGTTGGTTTTATTGCCGGTGAAACAGCTCCAAAAGGAAGAACAATGGGTCATGCTGGTGCAATTGTTGGTGGAACCGACGATACTGCCGAAGCTAAAAAACGAATCATGAGAGAATGTGGGATTCACGTTGTAGATTCTCCTGCTGAAATTGGAAAAAAAGTAAAAGAAATAATGGGTTAATTGACTTTTCGAAAAGTCAGTTGTTGCTTATAAAAAAGCCTCACTCCAAAAGTGAGGCTTTTTACATAAAATTAAAAGTTTAAAAAAGAAATAGATGTATAAAGAATTAAAAAAGTTTAAAACCAATAATCAGTTCAATTTTACTACCAATGACAGCCTGGAAGAAGTATGCAACGCCTCCGAAAATGGGAGTGGAGTATTCCTAGTCTATGCCGTTGTTGGTGAAGAAAAAGAATTAATCATGGTGGGTTCTACCGGAACAGTTCAAAATGACGGAACACTAAAAAGTAAAAATGGTGGTCTTTTTGACAAAATTGTAAACGGACATCAATTTGCTAAAACAGGAAGAAAATATTCGTGGCCTGCTCAAATGAAAATCGAAAAAATAGAGCGTCTGGAAGTGTATTGGTATGAAACTTTTAATGAGAAAACAAAAGGGATTCCTACTTTTATTGAAGGACTAATTCTTCAAGCTTACCTTGATGAAAAAGGAACTTTGCCAAAATGGAATGTGGCTTTCTAAAATAAAAAGCATGCTTAAGTATAAAACTTCTCTTTTCAGAGGAGTTTTTTGTTTTTAAGTATTTCCTAATTATTCTAATGAAAAAACCTGTGAATTTTGGTCACAGGTTTTAGTATTTAGAGAATTCTGCCGACTTCTATTTTAATGAACCGACCATTTCTTCGGGCTTTACCCAAGCATCAAAATCTTCAGCACTTACATAACCCAAACGAACAGCTTCCTCTTTTAAAGTAGTTCCGTTTTTGTGAGCTGTTTGTGCGATTTCTGCCGATTTATAATAACCTATTTTAGTGTTCAAGGCGGTAACCAACATCAACGAATTATCAACTAATTCCTGAATACGCTTGTAGTTGGGTTCGATTCCCTGAGCGCAATGTTCATCAAAAGATAAGCAAGCATCCCCTAATAAACGAGCCGATTGCAAGAAATTAGCGGCCATAACAGGCTTGAATACATTCAACTCATAATGACCTTGCATACCTCCTATAGAAATAGCTACATCATTACCAATGACCTGAGCACATACCATAGTCAGCGCTTCACATTGCGTTGGATTTACTTTTCCGGGCATAATCGAAGATCCTGGCTCGTTTTCTGGAATGAGGATTTCTCCTATGCCAGATCGAGGTCCCGATGCTAACATTCTAACATCATTAGCAATTTTATTCAAGGAAACCGCCACTTGCTTTAAAGCACCGTGAGTTTCTACAATCGCATCATGTGCTGCCAAAGCTTCAAACTTATTTTCAGCAGTTATAAAGGGATGTCCGGTGAACTTCGCTATGTATTCGGCCACTTTTACATCATAACCATCAGGGGTGTTCAATCCGGTTCCCACGGCTGTTCCTCCTAAAGCAACTTCCGATAGATGAGATAATGTGTTCTTAATCGCTTTAATTCCGTAATTTAATTGGGCTACATAACCAGAGATTTCCTGTCCTAATGTCAATGGAGTAGCATCCATTAAATGAGTACGACCTATTTTAACTACATTTTTAAAATCAACCGATTTAGCCAATAAGGTATCTCTTAATTTTTCAAGTCCCGGAATGCTAACTTCTACCACCGCTTTATAAGCGGCAATGTGCATTCCTGTTGGAAAAGTGTCATTAGACGATTGCGATTTGTTAGCGTCGTCATTGGCCTTAACAACTGCTTCTCCTTCGCCAATTTTGAAACCCGCTAATACTTGCGCACGATTGGCAATCACCTCGTTAACGTTCATATTACTCTGTGTTCCAGAACCCGTTTGCCAGATAACAAGTGGAAATTGATCCGCTAATTTGCCTTCCAGAATTTCTTCACAGACTGCTGCAATGGCATCTCTTTTTTCGATGGATAACACCCCCAAATCACAATTGGCATAAGCCGCAGCTTTTTTTAAATAAGCAAATCCTTCAATAATTTCCTTTGGCATAGAAGCCGATGGTCCTATTTTGAAATTGTTACGGGAACGTTCGGTTTGTGCACCCCAATATTTGTCTGCAGGAACCTGCACTTCACCCATGGTGTCTTTTTCAATTCTGAATTCCATTTTAGTATTGATTTGTGTGTTTATTAATTCCGTTATTTTATAGATAGCTCTGATTTTCCTAACAAATCGGGACTAAAAGGACTATTTCCCTTCTAATGAAGTCCAAATTTACGGATAATTACTATTTTATAAAAATTGATTTCGATTTAATTGGTAAGAAAAAAAAATACACTTACATTTGCTTATCGTTCAAAAAAATTCCGGAAAACATGTTTGAATTTTCACAGTATTTAGGCTTTTTACTTTTCTTAACCATCCTTACAATAGGATTCTGGTTAATGTTCTTTTTAGTTGCTTTCGTTCAATATTGGATCGGAGGTTCTTTAATCGAACTTTACAAAGAAAGAAAAGCAAAGAAAAAGCAAGAACAGGCCGTTTAATCGGTTTGTGCACCAATAAAAAAGGAACTCATTTGAGTTCCTTTTTTTGTGATTCTATCTGATATTATCCTTGGTAATCCCCATTATCATTGTTTTCTTGTGGCTTTTGCTGTGGTTTCTCTCTCTCAGCTTTAGGTTTGTTAAAGCGATAGGTAAAGGACAAACTGAATTGTCTTACTCTCCATTGCATTTCAGAATAAGAATTAATCACATTGGGAAGATTGGTTTCCGTTTTTCTTTTTCTGGAGTTAAAAACATCACTGATATTAAAAGATAGTGTTCCTTTGTCTTTCATCACATCCTTGCTCAAGGCAAGGTTAGTACTAAAAATACCTAAACTTTTCCCCTGTGCATTTCGCTCTGCGCCATTATAAGTCATATTGGTTTGCCATTCCATTTTAGCGGGTAAACTTACTTTAGAAGACAATCGGCTAAACCATGAGGTGGCTATATTGTTAAAATTCTGGGTGATCTCTTGATTGTTGAAATTCGTATAAACGTAATTTCCCTGTGTTTCTGTTCTGTAAAAATTGAAATTACTATTCAATTTCCACCATCTATAAGGAGAATAATTTAAAGTGAACTCAAAACCAGCACGGTATTCAGTAGCCAGATTAATAGGCGAACTCAGAATTACCGGAATCCGAATATCAGGACCTCCATTCACTTGTGTGACCTGCCCATTTTCAATAGTATCGGGCTCATCCACCACTGTAGTTACAAATTCTCCCGATTCGCGTCTCACAAACTGGAAAGCATCATTGGTTTTGTTTAAATACAAAGAGGTGCTAAAAGTAAGTTTTTGCCATCTTTTAATATATCCAAAATCGATAGCATCTGTCATAGACGGATTTAAATCCGGATTACCCTGCATGATATTGATATTACTGGAATAATTACTAAAAGGATTTAACATGCGTCCTCTTGGTCGGTTTATTCTTCGGCTATAACTCACCGAAACACTACTCTTATCCGAGATTTCGTAAGTGGCAAATGCACTCGGAAAGAAGTTGTTGTATCTTTTATTATTGTAATTATTAGAGGTTACTTGGTTGACATCAATATTAGAGTCTTCCCATCGAAGCCCTAATAGAAAAGAGAATTTGTTCGCTTTAAAACCATACTGAGAGTATAAAGCATTTACTTTCTCTTTATAATCCAGTCTGTTGGTGAAATTAGTGTTCAGAATTTGATTGGTAAATACATTGACATCGGTGCTCTGTTCTGAAAAATCACCTCGATATCCCGCTTCAAATTGACTTCCTTTGCCCAAAGGCAAAACATAATCCACCTGAAAAAGATTTCTGCTTTGCTTCTGATCATTGAAAGTAGCATCCATACCGTATTGACTATCTATAATGTTGGCCAAGTCATTGTCTTTGTTGGAGGAGAATTGAGTGTCAATATTTAATTTGTGTCCTTCTTTTTTAAACTTTTTTACGACACCAGCCGATACTTCAATATTCTCACTGCTGTTGTTTTCAAAATTATTTCGGCTTCTTGAAAAATTAGCTGCTGGGGTTAAAAAAATATTATCAAAATTTACCCGATCTTCACTATCGCCATTGTTTTTTCGATAATTTAAAATTGTCGTAAAAGTAGTCGATTCATTAAGGAATAGATCCATTCCAATATTCCCATTATAACCCTTACGATTTCTTTGACTGTCACGTGTTTCATTTATAAATCGGGGAGCATTAGATGCCGCATTCAAATATTCAGTATCTACAAATGAATTCCCGGGATTTGTTCGGTAGTTGTAACCCTGTGTACTGAAAAGGCTAATTTTATTCGTTTTGTAATTTAGGGTTCCACTCAATCCATGATTATTAGGATACCCTGTTGAAGCGATGAAAGTTCCGTTAAAACCATTGTTTTTTCCTTTTTTAAGGATAATATTTAATAAACCACCACCACCTTCAGCATCATATCTTGCTGAAGGATTGGTAACCACTTCTACTTTATCAATAGCATCTGCAGGGATAAGTCGTAAGGCTTCAGCAATATTAATCGCATTTGAGGGCCTACCATCAATCAAAACTCTCACATTTTGGTTTCCTCGCAAACTGATATTCCCTTCGATATCTACCGTCACAGACGGAATGTTGTCTAGAACATCACTAACGGTTCCTCCTTTTACCATTAAATCTTGGCCTACATTATATACTTTCTTGTCTAATTTAATTTCAACTGTGCTGGTTTCCGCTCTTACGATAACTTCATTAAGCTGAGTCGCATCTTCCGCTAGCAAAAGAGCGCCTAAATTAGTATTCTGAGTCAGATTCTGATTTCGAAGTTCTGTGATTTTGAAGGAAATAAACTCCGCTTTTACAGTATAAATACCACTACTAACGGTCACATCAAATTCTCCTTTTGAATTCGTAATCCCTCCTGAAATGTTTTTAGGATTGTTTACTTCGATTAATGTTATCGTTGCATATTCTAATGCTTGCTTCGTCTGCTTTTCGATAATGGTTCCCGTAATTCTAATTTTTTTAAGATTTGGATTGCCCTGGGCAAAAAAGCTTAAGGATACAAAGAGTGCCAGCGTGGAGAAGATTAAATTTAATTTTTTCATTTAGGATATAGTTTTGCTTATTAGAGCGCAAAAATAGGTTTTGGTTTAAGAGCCAATGCATAAACTTTTGTTAAATGATTCTGCTCTTAGATTTTCAAAAAGGATTTTATCTTCCCTACTTCTCGGGCTATTAAAGCCTTTTTACCTTCAATTAATACTGGCCTTTCTATCAAAATGGGATGTTTTTCCATAGCCTTTATAATTTCCGAATCTGTCATGGACTGGTTTTTGAATTTTTCAATCCATATTTTTTCTTTTTTTCGCACCAATTCCAAAGGCTTGATTTCTAGCTTCCGAATGATTTCACTTATTTCTTCAAAACGAGGTGGATTTACTAAATAATTTACTACCTCATGTTCTCGCCCTGTTTCTTGAACTATTCTAAGACATTCTCTGGATTTTCCACAACGCGGATTATGAAAGATTTGGATCATAGTA
>CANEZU010000092.1 GCA_947444255.1 Flavobacteriaceae bacterium
ACAAAATAGAGTTTGGCAATTCTCACTGGGTTTTGATTTTTAAAACTCCACTTCATTTTATAACCAATGTCCAACTAATCCTTGGACATTTTTTGTTTTGGAATTCTATTCAATCCAATTTTCTGAAAAGTAAAAATTGACTATCTTTGAAATCTAATTAAAAGACAATGACTTCAAGCCTTTTAGGAACTATTCAAACGGAATTAGAACTTTATTTCGAACCCTTTCGCAAACAAATAATTGGTATAGATCAGGAATTTCAATCCCCTTATGGAATTCAAAAAATAATCTATACCGACTGGACAGCGAGTGGCCGTTTGTATCGTCCTATCGAGGAAAAATTAATGAACGATATTGGTCCTTATGTTGCCAATACTCATACCGAAACCACGGTTTCAGGTACGGCCATGACAATGGCGTATCACAGCGCTAGAGAAATTATCAAAAAGCATGTCCATGCCGATTCTAATGATATTCTTATTACTGACGGAACAGGAATGACGGGTGTAGTCAATAAATTTCAAAGGATATTAGGTTTGAAAATACCTGAAAATCTAAAAGAATATATCGCTATTCCAAAAGAGAAAAAACCGATTGTTTTTATTTCTCATATGGAACATCACTCCAATCAAACTTCTTGGCTGGAAACGATAGCCGATGTTGAGATTATTCCAGCTGATGAAGCCGGTTTGTTCAGTGTAGATAATCTTAAAATCCTTTTGAATAAGCACAAAGACCGCGCTTTTAAAATTGCTTCTATCACTTCTTGTTCTAACGTTACAGGAATCAAAACACCTTATTATGAGGTAGCTAAAATCATGCACGAGAATGAAGGATTGTGTTTTGTCGATTTTGCATGTTCCGGTCCTTATGTCAAGATAGACATGCATCCCGAAGATTCTCTAAGTTATTTAGATGCTATTTTCTTTTCGCCTCATAAATTTCTTGGAGGACCGGCTACTTCTGGCGTTTTAATTTTTAATGCTAAATTATATACCAATAGCATTCCGGATAATCCAGGCGGTGGCACTGTGAGCTGGACCAACCCTTGGGGAGTTCATAAATACATAGACAATATCGAAGCTCGCGAAGATGGAGGAACTCCCGGTTTTTTACAAGTTATAAAAACGGCTTTGGCAATCCAACTCAAAGAACAAATGGGAATTACCAATATATTGAAAAGAGAGCACGAATTGGTAGACTATGTGTTTTCGGAATTAGGGAATACAAGCAATATAAAAATATTAGCTGCGCAACATCAAGATAGATTGGGCGTAATTTCTTTTTATATTGACGATTTACATTTTAATTTGGGTGTGAAAATTCTAAACGATAAATTTGGAATACAAACCCGCGGGGGGTGCAGTTGTGCCGGAACTTATGGCCACTATTTGTTGAATGTGAGTCAGGAAACATCTCATAATTTGACCTGCCAGATTGACTCTGGAGATTTAGTTCAAAAACCAGGCTGGATTCGGATGTCAATTCATCCAACAACTTCAAATCAGGAGATTATAATCGTCTGTGAAAGCATAAAAGCTTTGGCTGAAAATCATCAGAAATGGGCAGAAGATTATGTTTATAACAAACTAAATAATGAATTTGTTCACAAAAGAGCCACTCCTACCGAAGCAGAATTAGTACAAAAATGGTTCTCAGTCTCGTAAAAGGACTCTGTAATCTATTTTTTGTGTTTCCATCTTTTATGTGTCCATAAATAAAATTCGGGGGCTTCATAAATTTGCTGTTCTACCAATTTAAGGAATTGATTTGATAACTCATAATTTGGAACTTCCGTGGCATTTTCAGTAAGAACTTCAAACTGTGCTTCATAATAGCCTCTTTTTATTTTCGTAGTCCTCAAATAAATAACGTTCATATCGTATTTTTTGGAGAGCATCTCAGCACCTGTATGTACAGGAACCTCAATTCCCATGAAACTTCCCCAATGATAAACCGAAGCTAATTTTGGAGATTGATCGCTGGCAAATCCATAAACTGCAACAATATTCTGGGCACTATTCTCTCGGATCGTTGGGATTGTATCTTTTGTACTAATCAATATGGCTTTAAATTTAGATCGAATATCACGAACTAGTTTATCAAAATAGCGGTTGTTTATTTTTTTATAAACCGCATATCCTGGAATTTTCATTTTCTTATTCATGGAGATTACCCATTCATAACTCGCATAATGGGCGCAAAATAGGGAGATACTCTTATTTTTTGCCTCTAAATTCGTATAAACTTCTAAATTCGTAAAAACAAAATGCTCATCCATTTCCGCTTCAGAAAGACTCATAGTTTTTATCATTTCCAAAAACATATCACATAAGTGGTGATAGGATTTTTTTTCAATATCCAAGCGTTCTTTATCCGATAAATGGGGGAGTGCAAGGGCAAGATTTTCCCGAACTGTTTTTTTTCTGTAGCCTATTATTTTGTATACGATAATGTAAATGAAATCGGAAAATGCATACAACATTCGAAACGGAAGAATGGATATTAGCCATAAAAAAGGATACAAAAGGAGGTAAACAATAAATTGCATTTGGGTATTATTTCTGCAAAGATACATTTAATAGATAATTTTCATAGCCGACTTTAACAAAAGCTAAAAAAACTATTTCTACTTTTACAGGAATTAATAATTTTAAGATGGATATAGTTCTCATACTAATAATAGTGCTCAATATTTTAATCAGCTTTAAAGGCTTTAACGACACTTCTTTTTTTAGAAAATATGAATTTCATATTGGAAGTATCCTCGGAGGAGAACAAATCAGAATGGTTTCATCTGCTTTTTTGCATGCTGATTTGGGACATTTGTTTTTTAATATGTTTACTTTATATATTTTTGCCCCTGTTCTTTTAAATCATTTTGATGGACTTTCTTTTCTGATGATCTATTTTGGAAGTTTAATATTCGGAAGTTTATTAACCTTGTTGTTTCACAAAAACGATTATAATTATCGAGCAATCGGAGCTTCTGGAGCTGTAACAGGAATCTTGTATGCGGCAATTTTACTGCAGCCCACCATGAATTTGTATTTGTTTTTTATCCCCATTCCCATTCCCGCTTATATGTTTGGAATAGGTTATTTATTGTATTCTATTTATGGAATGAAAGCGAAAAAGGATAACATAGGACATACTGCCCATTTTGGTGGGGCTATTGGAGGATTCCTGATTACGATTCTCAAAGAACCCCAAATGCTCGTTGACAATACTTTTATGGTTTTCCTTTTGGCTGTACCAATAGTACTATTATTTATTATGGCCAAATCAGGAAAACTTTAAATATTAGAATTTAAATTAAAAACTTTAAATATTAAAATTATGAAAAACCTACTTTTTATTCTGGTTTCTATCTTTGCAATGAACCTTCAGGCTCAGGATATCAAACAAATTCCAATGATTAATGTCAGTGGAGAAGGGAAAATTAAAGTTGCACCAGATCAGGTTTCCATTACTATTTCGATAGAAACCAAAGGGGCGGTTGCTGCCGATGTAAAAAAAGAAAATGATCAGAAAATGGATGCAGTTTTAAAATTCATTAAAAAATCAGCACTTCCAAAAGAAGATTACCAGACGCAAAGGGTAAGTTTAAATCCGAATTATGATTATGAAAAGAAGAAACAATATTTTTTAGCCACTCAAACTATAAATTTACTTTTGAAAGACCTTTCTAAATATGATCTACTGATGGAAGGCTTAGTAAATAATGGGGTTAACAGGATTGCGAGTCTAGAGTTTAAGACTTCCAAAATGGAGCAATACCAATCGGATTCTCGTAAATTAGCGGTTAAAAATGCCAAATCTAAAGCCGAAGATTTCGTTTTTGTTTTAGGCCAAAAAGTGGGTCGCGCTATAACAATATCGGATAACACACAAAATTATAATCCTCAGCCTATTATGTATGCCGCAATGAAAACTACTGCTATGGCTGATGGATCAGAGACAAGAGAAACTTTGGCAAGTGGAGAAATTGAAATTCTTGTAAATGTAAATGTGAGTTTTAGTTTAGAATAAGTTTAAAACCAATAAAATATATCGTTTACGATAATTTTACAGCCCCGAATTTATAAATTCAGGGCTTTTTTTGTACGAAATTCAATAGTTAGCCTTAATTTATTGCTAAAAGTAAATGTTAATCTAATTTTAAGATAAATTTCATTTTAACTTCTGACATTTAGGCTCAAAATTAAATAAGATGAAAAATAGAGTTGTTTTTTTGTTTCTGGTTTTTGGTTTCCATTTCTGCATGGGACAAAATTATAAAATATCCAAAACAATTCCTGTAAATGGTTCTGAAGGTTGGGATTACCTTGCTGTAGATGATGTCAATCAAAATTTATTTGTTTCTCATGGAAATGTTGTAAATGTTATTGATTTAAAAACAGCCACAGTCATTGCCACAATTAAGGATACTCAAGGGGTTCATGGAATCGCTATCGCAAATGATTTAAATAAGGCCTTTATAACCGATGGCAAAGAAAATGCAGTTACAATTATAAATTTAAAAACCTTCGAACTCATTGAAAAAGTTTCTATAAAAGGTCAAAAACCAGATGCTGTTTTATATGATTCCTTTTCCCATCGTGTATTTACATATAATGCCATAACAACCGATGCAACGGTTTTAGATGCACGAACAAATAAAGTAATAAAAACCATTGCTCTTGACGGTAAACCAGAGTTTTCAGTAAGCAACGGCAAGGGTTTAGTGTTCGTTAATATTGAGGATAAAAATGAATTAAAAACGATAGATGTGAATCGATTAGAAGTTGTAAATACTTGGAAAATAACTCCCGGTGAGGAACCAACAGGTTTAGCAATCGATACCGAAACTAATCGATTGTTCTCCGTCTGTTCCAATAAGTTGATGATTGTAACAGATGCCCTTAGCGGAAAACAAATTCAAGTAGTACCAATAGGGGAGGGATGCGACGGACTTGCTTTTGACCCTAATAAGAAGTTATTATTTGCTTCAAATGGAGAAGGAACTATTACTATAATTAAAGAAGAAAATCCTACTACTTTTTCCGTACTGGAAACAATCAAAAGTCAATTAGGAGCCAGAACTATTGCAATTAATAAATTGACTCATCAATTGTATTTACCCACAGCCCGTTTTGGTACAAAGCCTAAGCCTACTGAAGATAATCCGAAACCACGACCTTCATTGATACCCAATTCATTCGTAGTTTTAGTAGTTGATTCGAATATTGAGTAAGTTTGTTTTTTATATTTTTTTGTAGATGAAATTTATACTTCATTTTATTCTTTTACTTTCTTTTTTCAAATCCTTTTCACAAGAAAAGGATTTGAGCTATTTTATGGATCATGCTCAGAAAAACTCTCCTTTGTTAATAGATTACAAAAATCAAATTCAATCTACAAAACTCGATAGTTTAGTGAACTTAGCAGCTAGGAAACCTCAGATAAATGCAAACTTATTTGGAAATTATGCTCCGATACTAAATAATTTGGGTTACGATAATACGATTACTAATGGCCAAACTTTTTATGGTTTAGTAGGTTTTAACCAAAAGCTTTTAAGTAAAAATAGAATTAATACTCAATCACAGACCTACAAATTAATTAGAGAAGGCTTGGTTTTGAATAAAAAAATAGCCTTAAAAGATTTAAATAAAACGATTATTTCTCAATATATTTCTGCCTCCGCTACTTCAGATCTTATTTTCTATAATCAAAAGATAGATCGCCTTTTAAATGAAGAAGCTGTTATTTTAAAAAAAATGGCTCAAAATTCAATTTACAAACAAACGGATTACCTTTTATTTAGTGCTACCGTAAAACAACAAGATTTGATTTTGTTGGGATTGAAACAACAATACCAAAATGATTTAGGATTACTGTATTATTTATCAGGTGAAACAGATACTAGTTTCGTACACCTGAAAAAGCCGGAAATTATATTGCGAAGTGAGCTTCCATTGGATAAAAGTATTTTTTTTAAAACTTTTCAGACCGACAGTTTGAAGCTTAAAAATCAGGATAAATTAATAGATAATGCCTATAAACCATCTATTTCACTTCTTGGAGATGCAGGATATATGTCGACATTTGCAAATTTACCCTATAAAAATTTTGGACTAAGTTTAGGTTTTGGGATTTCAATTCCAATATATGACGGAAATCAACGGGATTTACAGCATCAAAAAACAGCGATTGCTTTAGCAACCAATTTAGGCTACAAATCCAATTTCAGTAAGCAATATCAACAACAACTATTAATTCTGAATCAGAAATTGAAACAAGTTTCCGAAATTGACCAACAATTGAAATCACAAGTCCAAATTTCAGAAGCCTTAATTGAGGCCAATAAAAAATTATTACTTAGCGGAGACGCTCAGATAACCGAATTCCTTTTGGCAATTTCATATAGTATTAGCATTCAAAACAGTATTTCACAAAACGACATCAATAAACTCCAACTCATCAATGAGATTAATTATTGGAGTTTGAATGAATAATTCAATGAAAAGAACAGTATTAATTTTATTTTTTGTGGGCCTTTTACTAAACTCTTGTAAAGACAAAGAGCAGCCCGAAATAGCTCTTCCTGTTAATGTTCCGGTAACTTTAACGACCATTGACAGCAGTGGTATTTCCTCTTATACGGACCTGAATGCAACTGCAACTTATATCATTAAAACGCCTATCAAAGCCAATACTACCGGTTATTTAAATTCCGTAAATGTTGCTTCCAATGAATTCGTGCATAGCGGTAAAGTTTTGTTTACTTTGAAAACTCGGGAGTCAAAAGTGTTGGGAAATACTGTTAATAAATTAGATCCTGCTTTAAATTTTGGTAATGCAATTCGCGTTTTGGCCCCTTCAAATGGTTATGTGAATTCTGTGAATGTTACCGTGGGTAATTACGTACAGGATGGTGATGTATTAGCAACAATAAGTGATAGTGATAGCTTTGCCATCGTTTTGAGTTTACCTTATGAACTTAAAAAATATCTAAAGATTGGAATGGAATTAGAGGCTGTATTGCCCGATGATACTGTAATTAAAGTCAGAGTTCAACAATTTATGCCTACTGTTGATGTCACTAGCCAGACTCAAAATGTAGTTTTGAAAATTATTGGTAAACAAGATATTCCGGAGAATTTAATTCTTAAAGTCAGAGTTCCCAAAGAAAAAAATACAAATGGAATTTCTTTGCCAAAAGCAGCTGTTTTGTCTAATGAAACAGAAACCCAATTTTGGATCATGAAAATGATTGATGCAAACACCGCAGTACGAATTCCTATTAAGAAAGGAATTGAAACCGATGAAAAAGTGGAAATACTTTCGCCTGTTTTAACTTCAAAGGATCGGATTTTGAAATCGGGAAATTATGGAGTTGCGGATACAATTAAGGTTAAGGTGCTAAAAAATAATTGATATGAATCACTTTTTTGTAAGACATCGCAATGGATTAAGTAGCGTGATTTTCTTAATTATTTTGGGAGGGTTTTTTGCTTATTCTAATATGCAAACCAGTTTGTTTCCGGAGATTACTTTTCCGAAAATAAAAATTATAGCCGATTCAGGTCAGCAGCCTATCGACAAAATGATGATTACGGTCACCAAACCACTTGAAAATGCAATCAAAAAAGTACAGGATTTAAAGACCGTAAGAAGTACAACTAGTAGAGGCTCCTGTGAGATTTCGGCCTTTATGGAATGGAATTCAGATATTGATTTAGGAAAAGAACGCATCGAATCTAAAATCAATCAGATAAAAAATGATCTTCCTCCGGGAACTCAAATATCGGTCGAAAAGATGAATCCCTCCATCTTGCCGGTTATTGGCTATGCTTTAGAGAGTAAATTGAGATCTCCTATAGAACTTAAAAAGATTGCCAATTATACCATTAAACCCTTTTTATCTCAAATTGATGGGGTTTCTGAAATTAGAATCATTGGAGGAAAAGAAAAAGAGTATTGGATTTCTCTAGACTATTCTAAAATGTCGGCACTCGGAATAAGTCCGAATACTATTTCACAGGTTTTAAGTCAGACTAATTTTATTAAATCAAATGGGTATTTGTCGGATTATCGCCATTTGTACCTCACTATAACTGATGCTCAAGTTGATAAAAAAGAAGAAATTGAAGACTTAGTTATAAGTAACAGTGGAAAAGGGATCCTTACTTTAAAAGAGATTTCAACTGTTGAAATTAGAGAAGCCAAGGAGTATATAAAAGTCAATTCTAATGGAAGGGAAAGCATCCTTATTGCTGTTTTAAAACAGCCTAATTCTAATTTGATCCGAATTTCAGAGGACATGAAGGATAAATTAGTTGAATTAAAGAAAATACTTCCCAAAGACATCAAAATTAGCCCCTATTATCAACAAGCTAATTTTGTAAATGATTCCGTAAAAAGTGTTACAGATAGCTTGCTAATTGGATTATTATTAGCTTTAATTGTTGCGGTACTTTTCTTAAAATCAGCAAAAGCGAGTGGCACAATTTTAATCACAATTCCTCTTACCATTGGTTTGACATTGATTGTGCTTTATTTGACAGGGCAAACTTTCAATATTATGACATTGGGAGCCTTAGCAGCAGCTTTAGGATTAATTATCGATGATGCTATTGTAGTGGTAGAACAAATTCATCGAACCCATGAAGAATATCCGGATGAGCCTACAATTTCACTACTACAAAAATCCATCCATTATTTGTTTCCTGCCATGTTGGGATCGTCAATTAGCACGATTGTTATTTTCGTACCCTTTGTTTTAATGAGTGGAGTAGCGGGTTCCTATTTTCAGGTTTTGACTGATACAATGATTATCACCTTAATTTGTTCCTTTTTTGTAAGCTGGTTGCTGCTTCCTTTGGTTTATTTGCAACTTACAAAAAATGAAAATGCTAATACTGAAAGTAAAAGGGGAAGCGGTATAAGGGAAGTTAAGAGACAAAATTGGCTCTCTTATTTTATTCAAAGACCCCTAATAAGCATTTTATTTTGTGTGATATTAATTGGATCTATTATCATAATTCTACCCAATTTAGAAACCGGATTC
>CANEZU010000093.1 GCA_947444255.1 Flavobacteriaceae bacterium
AATTCAATAGTTTTGAGAGTCATTTCCAATGCAGCGTCAAACTGCTCTTCCTCCTCTTTGCCTTCGACAGAATAATCTAAAACCGAAGAAACCCCTTTGGTAAACATTTTATCTACTACGCTAAGGCAGTCTACTTCATTCACTCCTCCACAAAAATGATCAAAAACAGTAGCTCTGATTAGGCCTTCAACAGGTAAATGGGCTTTGATGGCAAAATTGGTTACTGCAGTTCCGATGCGAACTAGGGGTTGATTGTCTATCATTTTGAACAAGAAATAAGCCCGATCTAATTCGGTATCACTTTTTAAAGCAAAGGCTACTTCGGTATTATTGAAAATATTTTCCATTTATTTTTTTAAATATGGGTAAATATAAAGAGAGTTCGTTTATTATTAATCAAAAATTCCCTTATTTTGCGCTATCAAACTAAACAATAATTCCGTATAGTATTATGTCCTTTATTCAAGCAAACGGCTACCCTATCTTTTTTAATGAAAGTGGATACGAAGCCCTCAACAATCATCTAAAAAACACTAAATATTCGAATCTATTTATCATTGTAGACAGCGGTACTAATGAATATTGCCTACCACAATTTCTACCCCAATTGGAAACTGATTTGACTATAGAAATCATTGAATTTGAAAATGGCGAAAGTTTTAAAAACATTGAAACCTGTATTCAAATATGGAATGTACTCACCGAATTGGGTGCTGACCGAAAGAGTCTGGTGCTGAATCTTGGCGGCGGTGTCGTGACTGATTTAGGCGGATTTGTCGCTTCGACTTTCAAGAGAGGTATCGATTTTATACACATTCCAACTACTCTTCTATCTATGGTTGATGCTTCTGTAGGCGGAAAAAATGGTGTAGACTTAGGGAATTTGAAAAACCAAATCGGAGTTATCAATGTCCCAAATATGGTTTTGATTGATTCTTGTTTTCTGGAAACGCTGCCACAAAATGAAATGCGTTCCGGTCTGGCCGAAATGTTGAAACACGGATTAATTTACGATAAAGAATATTGGAAACAGTTTCTGGATTTAAAAACCTTGGACTTTGCCGATTTTGATGCTCTTATTTTCCGATCCATCGAAATCAAAAATGAAATCGTTTTACAAGATCCGACAGAAAAGAACATTCGCAAATCTTTAAATTTTGGTCATACTTTAGGTCATGCTATCGAGAGTTATTTTTTAGAAAGCGAAACCAAAACGACCTTACTTCATGGCGAGGCTATCGCTGCAGGCATGATTTTAGAAAGTTTTATCTCTTGGAAGAAAGAACTGATCTCTGCTGAGGAATTTAATGAAATCAAAAAAGCAATTAAAAATATCTTTGATGATATCGTTTTTGAAGAAAAAGATCTGAATCCTATCCTTGACTTGCTCATTCACGATAAGAAAAATGAGTACGGAAGCATTCAATTTGCGCTTATCGATGGTATTGGAAAAATGAAAATCAATCAAGAAGTTGAAAATGAATTGATTAATCAGGCCTGGGAAAATTATAAATCATAATATTTTTTTAACGCAAAGGCTTGCATTTCGGATGTTTTATTTTTTACATTTGCGCCAATGAATAAACACAAAAATAGGGACGAAAATACTTCTGCCAAGAATGAAAATCACAATTTCTTTATCGGGAATTGGGAACGGTTTATTGGTGTAAGAGGAATCCTGAATTTCAACATTCATCCTTTTTCTATTATTTATTATCAGAAGCTACAAATCATTTATGCTAATATTCGGGTTTGAAAATTAGATTAACTTAATTTTTTCAATTACTTTTAATCTATAATCTTGATATACAAATGAATACGAAATATTCTGATTTAATTAACCAAACTTATTATTTCCCGCAAGAAGAGTTCAATTTAAACAAAGACAACCTCCAATTTCACAATATTGATTTGATGAAATTAGTGGAGCAGTACGGAACACCCTTGAAATTTACTTATTTGCCACAAATTTCCACCAACATTAAAAGAGCTAAAAACTGGTTCCGTAATGCCATGGAAAAGAACAAATATGAAGGGAAATATTATTATTGCTATTGTACAAAAAGTTCTCATTTTGAATACATCATGAATGAGGCTTTCAAGAATAATATACACATTGAAACCTCCTCTGCTTTCGACATTAATATTGTTGAGAATTTAATGCAGTCTGGAAAAATCAATAAAAGTACTTATGTAATTTGTAATGGTTTCAAAAGAGACCAATATATTGAAAACATAGCTCGAATCATCAATAACGGACATAAAAACACGATTCCGATTATTGATAATTATGAAGAATTAGATTTACTACAGGCACAAATCAAGGGAAAATTCAAAATTGGAATTCGAATTGCCGCTGAGGAAGAACCTAAATTTGAGTTTTACACCTCTCGTTTGGGAATAGGATATAAGAACATTGTTCCTTTTTATAAGAAACAAATTCAGGAAAATAAGAAACTGGAACTCAAAATGTTGCACTTTTTTATTAATACCGGAATTAATGATAATGCTTATTATTGGAACGAGTTGGTAAAATGTATTAAAGTATATGTTTCTTTGAAAAAAGAATGTGATACCTTAGACAGCTTGAACATTGGTGGAGGATTTCCTATTAAAAATTCTTTGGCATTTGAATATGATTATCAATATATGATTGACGAAATCATCAATCAGATAAAAATTGCCTGTGAGGAAGCAGAAGTAGCCGTACCTAATATTTTTACCGAATTCGGCTCGTTTACTGTTGGTGAAAGTGGAGGTGCCATTTATCAAGTTTTGTATCAGAAGCAACAAAATGACCGAGAAAAATGGAACATGATTGATTCTTCTTTCATTACTACATTGCCGGATACCTGGGCGATTAACAAGCGTTTTGTGATGTTAGCTGTCAACCGTTGGAACGATACCTACGAAAGGGTTTTACTTGGCGGAATGACTTGTGACAGTGACGATTATTACAATTCGGAGCAAAACATGAATGCCATTTATTTGCCAAAATACAATAAGGAGAAACCCCTTTATATCGGTTTTTTCAATACCGGCGCCTATCAGGAAACCATTGGAGGTTATGGAGGATTACACCACTGTTTGATTCCGCAACCCAAATATATTTTGATCGACAGAGACGAAAATGGGATTTTAGCTACGGAGGTTTTCTCGGAACAGCAGACTTCGGAAGAGGTTTTAAAAATTTTAGGTTACAGCAATAAATAATAAATAAACAATTAGTAAATTTAGAAATTCAAGGTTGCCCTAGTAGGTTCAACCTTAAATATTTGAAGTATTTAAAATCAAAAAAATGAGTAAAGGACCAATAAGTCAGTTCATTGAAAAGTACTATCTGCATTTCAATTCTGCTACCGTTGTAGATGCTGCCAAAGCATATGAACAACAATTGCAAAATGGTGCAAAAATGATGGTGACATTAGCCGGTGCAATGAGTACCGCTGAAATCGGTAAAATTTTTGCAGAAATGATTCGTCAGGATAAAGTACAAATTATTTCTTGTACGGGTGCCAATTTAGAAGAGGATATCATGAATTTAGTTGCTCATTCTCATTATGAAAGAGTTCCAAATTACCGTGATTTGACCCCGCAAGAAGAATGGGATTTAATGGAAAGAGGCTTGAACCGAGTGACCGATACTTGTATTCCGGAACATGAAGCCTTTCGTCGTTTGCAACAACATATATACAAGATCTGGAAAGATGCCGATGATAAAGGAGAGCGTTTTCTGCCTCATGAATTTATGTATAAAATGTTACTTTCGGGAGTATTGGAAGAATATTATGAAATCGATTTAAAAGACAGCTGGATGTATGCTGCTGCCGAAAAAAATCTACCAATTATTGTTCCAGGATGGGAAGACAGTACGATGGGAAATATATTTGCTTCTTATGTCATCAAAGGTGATTTAAAAGCATCTACGGTTAAATCTGGAATAGAATATATGACTTTTCTTGCTGATTGGTACAAGCACAACAGCGCTAAGGGAGTAGGTTTCTTTCAAATAGGTGGTGGTATCGCAGGAGATTTCCCTATTTGTGTTGTACCAATGTTGTATCAGGATATGGAAATGCACGATATTCCTTTTTGGAGTTATTTCTGTCAAATATCAGACTCAACAACTAGTTACGGTTCCTATTCAGGAGCGGTACCTAATGAAAAAATCACTTGGGGAAAATTAGACATTAACACCCCGAAATTTATCATCGAATCGGATGCTACCATCGTAGCACCGCTAATTTTTGCTTATTTATTGGACTTATAATACATTTATTATGAAAAGAGTTATTGTAGATTATGCTAAATTGACTAACGAAATATTGACTTTATTAGTCGAAAAATTTCCTGACGGTTATGATGATTCCAATATTATTCGCTTTAAAAATGCCCAAAGTGAATTAATAGAAGCCGTAGAAGTAAAAACGGAAGAGACTATTTATTTAGTAAAAGTCAGTACAAAATTAGCCAGCCGATTAGAAAAATTTGAAGACGAAGACGATTTAGATGATATTGTTGAACCAATTGACGCTATAAAAGGTATGGATCTAGAGGATGATGATGCCAATGACGATGATGAAGAAGAAAATGATCTGACAAAAGATTCTGACGATTCCAGTTCTGGAAATGGAGATGAGGACGATGAGGATGAGGACGATGATCCTGCAGAGGAAGACGATGAGGAAGATGATGAAGATGAAAAATAGTAAAATATAAAAAAAAGGAACTCTAATCGAGTTCCTTTTTTGATTATATTTATAGGATAAAATACACGCCATAATGAGAAATACAATTTTACACGCCAAACTAAAAGAACATTTTGGTTTTGAAAAATTCAGACCCCATCAGCTCGAAATTATTAATACGCTATTAGACGGTCAGGACGCACTTGCTATTATGCCGACCGGAGGCGGTAAGTCAATTTGTTTTCAATTGCCCGCATTAGTAGTCGAAGGGATAACTATCGTAATTTCACCACTTATCGCTTTGATGAAAGACCAGGTTGATAGTTTGAAAGCAAATGGGATTCAAGCTTGTTTTATCAATAGCAGTCAAACCGAAAGCGAACAGCAAATACACCTTCAAGATCTAAAAGATCATAAAATAAAGCTCGTTTATCTGGCACCTGAAAGTTTGTCCTATTTAGATTCTGCTTTCAGCCAACTCACCGTTAGCTTAATTGCTATTGACGAGGCACATTGTATATCGGCTTGGGGGCATGATTTTAGACCTGCCTATACCAATTTAGGTTATTTAAAAAACCGCTTCCCTTCTACTCCAATGATTGCTTTAACTGCAACAGCCGATAAAGCTACTCGTAAAGATATTAGCGATCAATTAAATTTAATTAATCCCCGAGTTTTCGTTGCTTCTTTTGATCGAAAAAACTTAAGTTTAGAAGTTCGTCCCGCCTTAGACAGAGTCAAACAGATCATTGAGTTTGTAAAAACCAAACCAAAGGAATCCGGGATTATCTATTGTTTAAGTCGGAAAACCACAGAAGAACTCGCCGAGAAATTACAAAAAAAAGGAATCAATGCCAAGGCTTATCACGCAGGATTGGATTCCCGAATACGTTCTAAAACACAGGATGATTTTATCAATGATGATTGTCAGATTGTATGTGCTACCATTGCATTTGGAATGGGAATTGATAAATCGAATGTACGTTGGGTGATTCATTATAATCTACCAAAGAATATAGAAGGTTATTATCAAGAAATTGGTCGTGCTGGGCGTGATGGATTGCCATCAGAAACCATTTTATTTGAAAGTTATGGCGACATGATTCAACTTCAAAAATTTGCTTCCGAAGGTTTGAATGCCGAAGTTCAGTTGGCTAAATTAGAAAGAATGAAGCAATATGCAGATGCATTGAGCTGTCGCAGAAAGATACTACTATCTTATTTTGGCGAATTGGTGACTGAAAATTGTGGCAATTGTGATATCTGCAAAAACCCTCCCGCCTTTTTTGACGGAACAATACTGGCTCAAAAAGCCTTGTCGGCTATTATTCGATTAAAAGAAACAGAGCCGATGCCGGTTATCATTGATTTTTTGAGAGGCTCTAAAAACGCTTATATTTATGAGAAGGGATACCAAAACCTGAAATCCTATACTATTGGAGAAGGTACTTCCTGGTACGATTGGAATCAGTATCTCATACAACTCATCAACTTGGGCTATTGTGAAATTGCTTTTCACGATCAAAATAAAATTCGACTGACCTCCTTGGCGAAAAATGTTTTATTTCGAGGAGAAAAAGTAGAACTCAGCAGCGTTCAAAAAATCGAATATAATACGAAAGCGAATATAGAAAGTACGAAGGGCAAGACTAGTACCGCATTATTCGAACAACTACGATTATTGCGATATGATATAGCAAAGGAAGAAGAAGTACCGGCTTATATCATTTTCAGCGATGCTAGTTTACGTCAAATGGAGAAAAAACGCCCTATGAGTGAGGAGGAACTAATTGCTATAGAAGGTGTTGGAAAAGCAAAACTTGAAAAGTACGGGCATGCCTTTATAAAAGCAATCATAGAATACCAGAAAAACAAGCCTAGGAAGGTAAAAAAAGAAGGAAACACTTATAAGGAAACGCTATCATTATACCAAAGCGGAATGTCAGTAGCAGAAATAGTCCTCAAAAGAGGATTGGGCCATTCGACGGTTATATCCCATTTGGCTAAACTTTATACTGATGGTAACGCCATTGATTTCAGTGCATTACTATCGGAAGATGAACTACATAAAATTAAAATTGCGCAGCTAAGCCTTGAAGCGACTGGGGCTCTAAAACCCTATTACGATTACTTTGAAGAAGAAATGGCATACGATAAAATTAGAATTGGACTGGCTATCTTGGAACGAGAAATCAAGATATAAAAAATCCCGATAGCAAATATCGGGATTTAAATTAATTTTATTTCCTCTTTATAAATAGCGTTGCTCGAAAACCTTTTGATGGTGTTTTTGATGGCCTATAGTAATAAAACCTATTGCTCGAACTGAAACTTCTGCATTAGATGCGATACCTATTCTTAGTAATTGCTCCGATGAAAAACTTTTAAAAAGCAAGAGAGTAGAATGTCTTACCGCTGAAAACTCTGTCAATAAATCCTGGAGGTTTCTATTATTTGCATTGGTATTGATGATATAATCATTCTCCTCAAAACCAGGCAAGGGCGTTATGTCCTTTCTAGAAATACGCAACGCCCGATAGCTAAAAATCCTTTCGGTATCTATTAGATGTTGAATAATCTCTTTAATCGTCCATTTGCCTTCAGCATAACGAAAATCAAATTTATCCATTGGAATATTTTGAACAAATCGTATGAAATCGTGAAGGCTAATTTCGAGTTCTTCAATCAAATGAACATTCTCTAAAGCCTGTATGTAGCTTGCATAAAAGGGAGCATACTCCTTTACCGGCAATTGATTTGAATTCATATTATTTGTTTTAAGCCGAGTTTCTGCTGGCGTTGGTATTCCCAAAAAGAGAGCGCATTACTATTTTTTCGTATACTTTAATCAATTCTTCGTCCGGATTCGGACTTTTATTCAAGTCTTGAATAACCGAAAGCGAATATTGCTGAATGGTAAGCAGAGGCTTAACTATAAATTCTCTCATGTCGATTGACGCTTTTCCATCCGGATAATTCTCCATCAATTCTTTATGACCGGCAATTTTAAGCAACAATCTTTTCGTTTCTAGGAATTCATCGTAAATAATCTGCCAGAACGCTCCAAACTCTGGATCGTCCTTCATATAAGCCGTTAAAGGGAAGAAAGATTTAGCCAATGACATCATACTGTTTTCCAATAAAGTTCTAAAAAACAAGGAGCTGTGGTACAAATTATGAATTTTATCCCATTGATTGGTTTCTTCGAAATGCTTTAAAGCCGTTCCTACACCAAAAAATCCAGGAACATTTTGTTTCAACTGACTCCAGGAACCCACAAAAGGTATCGCTCTTAAATCGGCAAAATCAAGTTTATCCGACTTCCCTCTTTTAGAAGGACGGCTACCAATATTTGTTTTAGCATAATAATTCAGCGTACTCATTTGTTCCAAATAAGGAATAAATTTAGGGTGATTTTTAAAATCGGTATATTTATTAAAACCAAGCAATGCCAATTCGTCTAAGATCGATTTCTCTGTATCAGAAAGCAAATTTTGTCCATCTGAAAAGACTTCATTTGTTATTCCGGCGCTTAATAAATTTTCTAAATTATAACGACAAGAATCCAAAGTACCAAAATTAGAACTGATGGTTTGTCCCTGAACGGTAACTTGAATCTGTTCATTTTCTATATTCGAACCTAAAGAAGCATAGAATTTATGGGTTTTTCCGCCACCACGAGCTGGAGGCCCACCACGTCCATCAAAGAAAATCACTTTAATTCCATATTTTCTTGACATGGCTGTAATACTTTCTTTGGCTTTATAAATACTCCAATTGGCCATTAGATAACCCCCATCTTTAGTTCCGTCAGAAAAGCCCAACATCACTGTTTGCTTGTTTCCTCTTCTTTTTAAATGTGCTTTATAGGCCTCATTGGTATATAATTCCTCCATAACCTGATCTGCTTTTTGCAAATCATCGATTACTTCAAAAAGAGGCACAATATCTACGCTTGGTTTTTCCCAATCACAAGAACGGATAATTGCAAAGGTTTCCATCACCTGAAGAGCGCTTTCACAATTGCTAATAATGTAGCGGTTGCAACCAAATTCTCCATTTTTTTCCTGAATACTTTTAATAGCATATACCGATTCTAGGGTAGATCGGGTAATCTCATCCTGATAATGGGCAGGATCTAATTTATTAAGTACTTTAGACATCAGCTCTAAACGGTCTGAATCCTGAATTTTATAATAATTATTAGAAAGCAAACCCAGTTCAGTTGAATTCGTATTTTCTATAATTTGTTTGATAACCGCTTCATGTATTTTACTAT
>CANEZU010000094.1 GCA_947444255.1 Flavobacteriaceae bacterium
GGATGGAGAAGAAACGACATGGTTCGTTTTGGAAAATTCCTTGCAGCCAGAGAATTGAAGCCTTATGTTTCTGCTGATAAATATATTTTGTTCCCAATTCCAGCGGATGCATTGTTTAATTCTAATTTATCTCAAAATCCTGGATATTAATTAAAAAGGATCTATATTTTTGTTTGAGTTAGTCATAAAGAGGGTATTTTATACCCTCTTTATTTTTGTTATAATTAATTTTTTTTTCGGTCAATATTATATAAATTAGGCGATTATTATTCCAGTAATTTCTTAACCAAATACTAGCTTATACTATGTTTAATCGCATTGTTTTATTCGTTTCCATTCTACTTATATTTACTGCTTGTTCCAAAGATAATTCAGAAAATAAAGACAGTTTATTTTCCAAATTAGATGCCTCAGAAACCGGAATTGATTTTATAAATGAAGTCAAAAACGGCAAGGATATGAATATTTTTAAATATCGTAATTTTTACAATGGCGGAGGAGTTGCTATTGGTGATATCAATAACGATGGATTAGCTGATATTTATTTTACTTCTAATCTAGGGGATAATAAATTATATTTAAATAAAGGAAATTTTAAGTTTGAAGATATTTCTAAGAAAGCGGGAATTGACGCAGCTAAATCTTGGTCTACTGGTGTAGTTATGGTTGACATAAACGGAGATGGTTTGCTCGATATTTATGTTTGCAACGCTGGAAATAATATAAATTCTATCCGAAAAAATCAACTTTTTATCAATAATGGAAATTTGACTTTTACGGAAAAAGCCGAAGAATACAATCTTGCTAATATGGGTATTACTACTCATGCTGCATTTTTTGATTATGATAAGGACGGTGATTTGGATTGTTATATTTTAAACAACAGTTTTATCCCTGTAAGTAGTCTCGATTATTCTAATAAAAGAGAATTAAGAGATAAAGATTGGGATGTTGCTGCTATTTTAAAAGGCGGTGGTGATAAATTATTGCGAAATGATAACGGGAAATTTGTTGATGTAAGTGAAGAATCCGGAATTTTTGGAAGTTTAATTGGTTTTGGTCTTGGTGTTACCGTAGGTGATGTCAATGGCGATACCTATCCCGATATTTATGTATCTAATGATTTCTATGAAAGAGATTATTTGTATATTAACAATAAAAACGGAACTTTTTCAGAAAAAATTCAGGACTGGGCTTCTCATATTAGTCAATCTTCTATGGGAGCCGATATGGCCGACATTAACAATGATGGCAAAGCTGATATATTTGTAACCGATATGTTACCTGAACCCGATGAGCGTGTAAAAACTACCTTAAGTTTTGAGAATTATGATTTATTTGAAAGGAAAATAAATTTAGGATTCTACAATCAATTTATGCAAAATACTTTACAAGTTAATAATGGCAATGATCAATTTTCAGAAATTGCTAATTATGCTGGTGTAGCTAAAACCGATTGGAGTTGGGGTGCCTTACTTTTTGATATGGATAATGACGGTTATAAAGATATTTATGTTTGTAATGGAATTACTCACGACCTAACCAATCAGGATTTTGTTGACTTTTTTGCTAATGAATTTATGCAGAAAATGATTGTATCTGGCAAAAAGGAAGAAATTGAAACTATTATCAATAAAATGCCGAGTACGCCTATACCGAATTATGCTTTTAAAAACAACAAGAATCTTACTTTTTCAAATAAGGCTGAAGATTGGGGATTGAGTACGCCAAGTTTTTCTAATGGAGCGGCTTATGGTGATTTAGATAATGACGGTGATTTAGATTTAGTGGTTAATAATGTTAATATGGAAGCTTTTGTCTATCGGAATAATTCCGAGAAACAAAAAAATCATCATTATATAAAAGTAAAATTAAAGGGAGATCAACTCAATAAATTTGCAGTAGGAAGCGTTGTAGAGCTGTATGCAGGTAAAGAAACTATTAGACAAGAATTGATACCCTCTCGCGGTTTTCAATCTTCAATGGATTATGTAATGACTTTTGGAATCGGAACTAAAAAAATTGATTCTTTGCAAGTAATCTGGCCTAATGGGAAATATGAAACGGTTAAAAAAGTAGTAAATAATAGCTTGATTAAATTGGATATAGCCAATGCCAAATTAAATTATGTAATTAAAAAGGAGATCGTAAAACCTTTGTTCGCAGAGAAAGTGAATTCTTTTACAGCTCACAAAGAAAATCAGTATATTGATTTTGATTATGAAGGCTTAATTTCAAAAATGCTTTCTCAGGAAGGCCCTTCCTTGGCTGTAGCCGATATAAACGGGGATGGAAATGAAGATCTGTTTATTGGAGGTGCTAAAGGGTCTCCCGCTTCTATATATTTTAATCAAGGAAATGATAATTTCAGATTGAGCACACAAAAAGATTTAGTAGCGGATTCTAATTTTGAAGACACGGCAGCGAGTTTTTTTGATGCTGATGGCGATGGAGATATGGACTTGATGGTAGGTTCCGGTGGAAACGAAAAAACAGATGCGGCCAATTATCAAAACCGTCTTTATTTGAATGATGGAAAAGGCAATTTTACAAAAAGCAGGAGTATTATTCCAACAACGAATAATAATGTATCGGTTATAGCGGCAAATGATTTTGATAATGATGGAGACACCGATCTTTTTATCGGAAGCCGAAGTGTTCCTGGAGTTTATGGAATAGCTCCGAAACAGTTGTTATTAGAAAATGACGGAAAAGGTAATTTCACTAATGTTACGGATAAAAAAGCGTTCAAATTCAATGAATTGGGAATGGTTACCGATGCAATTTGGGAAGATATTGACAATGATGGTAAAAAAGATTTAATAATTGTAGGTGATTGGATGGCTCCACAAATCTTTAAAAATACGGGACGAAGATTGGCTGAATTTAAATCAAATTTGACCGATTATCCTGGATTTTGGAACGCTGTAAGTTGTGTTGATTTGAACAATGATGGAAAAAAGGATTTGATTCTTGGAAACAAAGGAACTAACACCACCTATAAAGCGAGTGCTGAAAACCCGATGAAGTTATTCATAAATGATTTTGATAATAACGGAACTATCGAACAAATAGCAACCAGATCTATAGATGGAAAGGATATGCCTTTGCATTTAAAACTCGAACTGGCTAAACAGATTCCATTGATAAAAAAGAAGAATTTGAGTTATGCTGATTATTCTAAGAAAACTTTTCAAGATTTATTTGAGAAAGAAGTAATCGATAACTCCATTCAAAAAACAGTAAGTATTCAGGAAAGTGTGATTGCATTAAATAAAGGCAATGGAAAATTCGGAATTCAACTGCTACCAAAAGAGGTCGAATTTTCTAGTGTGAATGCAATTTGTACCCTGGATGTTAATCATGATGGGTATTTAGACATTCTCCTTGGAGGAAATCAATATGAATTTAAACCGCAATACACCCGACTGGATTCTAATTATGGAAGCTTATTATTGGGAAGTAAAAGTGGTGCATTCAGCTGGACACCCTACAATCAATCGGGTTTCTTTATGAAAGGAGAAGTCAAGCATATTCAAAAAATCAAGAATAAAAACAATAGTATTTCTATAATAGCAGTGATTAATGACAACAAACCAAAAATATTCAAAAGCAATGAATAACAGTATAAAAGGAATATTCGTTTTATTGCTTTTTGTTGCTTGCTCCAAAAAGCAGGATCTTTTATTTGAAAAGCTCTCGCCAGAAGACAGTAACATCCATTTCGTAAACCAATTGTTGGAATCAAAAAACATTTCTATTTTAGATTATCTCTACTATTATAATGGTGGTGGAGTAGCTTTGGGCGATGTAAATAATGATGGGTTAGTTGATATTTATTTTACTTCCAATCAGGGGAAAAATAAATTATACCTGAATAAAGGCAACAATAAATTTGAAGATATCACTGCAAAAGCTGGTGTTGAAGGGCAAAGTGATTGGGAGACCGGATCCATAATGGCCGATGTGAATGGCGATGGCTATTTGGATATTTATGTTTGTGCTGTGGTAGGAATCAACGGATTTGAAGGCCACAACCAGTTATTCATCAATAATAAGAACAATACCTTCACAGAAAGTGCTGCAGAATATGGTTTGGATTTGGACAATTACAGTACTTCGGCTGCCTTTTTTGATTATGATGGCGATGGTGATTTAGATATGTATTTACTCAATCATGCGGTGCACTCCGAATTGTCTTATGGAAATGCGAGTATTCGAAATAAAAGAAGTTATGAATGTGGCGACAAACTTTTTAGAAATGATAACGGGAAATTTGTAGATGTAAGTGAGCAAGCCGGTATTTTTGGTGGTGCTAACGGTTATGGATTGGGATTAGCGATTAGCGATTTTAATTTAGATGGTAATCCGGATATTTATGTTTGTAATGATTTCCACGAAGACGATTATTATTATCTAAATAATGGTGATGGGACCTTTACAGAAAGCTTAAAAAGCCATTTTGGTCATACGAGTCGATTTTCTATGGGTGTTGATGTTGCCGATGTCAATCACGATGGATTTCCGGATATCATGACATTAGATATGCTTCCTGCAGATGAAAAAGTTTTAAAATCTTCGCTAGGAGATGATAATGTTCAAATGCTCAAATTGCGAACGGAGAAATTAGGATATCACTATCAGTACACTCGAAACATGCTTCAGATTAATCAAGCTGGAAATAACTTTACCGAAACCGCTTTATTAAGTGGAGTAGCAGCAACTGACTGGAGTTGGAGCGCTTTGTTTGCGGATTATGATCAGGATGGCGAACAAGATCTATTTGTAGCAAACGGAATTCCAAAACGCCCTAATGATTTGGATTATGTGAAATATTATTCGAATGATAATATTAAAAATAAAATCAGTAGTACTAAACTTCTGGACAAAGAAGCCTTGAAGAAAATGCCAAAAGGCAATGTGACTAACTTTGTTTTTCAGGGATCTAAAGATTTAATATTCAAAAACAAATCGGCTGACTGGATAGAAAACGATTCTATTATATCAAATGGAAGCGCTTATGCCGATTTAGATAACGATGGTGATTTAGATATTGTAACTAATAATTTAAACAGTCCAGCATCTATTTATATCAATACAACCAATAGCAAATCGAATTATTTAAAGTTAAAATTACGATTTGAAGGGAAAAACACTTTCGGAATAGGAACTAAAGTCATTTCTTATTTGAAAGGGAAAATGCAATATAAAGAACTTCAAACTACTCGTGGATTCCAATCTTCGTCGGAGCCAATCATCCATTTTGGATACGCAAACGCTACAAGTATTGATTCATTAGTGATTATTTGGCCAGATAAAACCTATCAAACACTAAAGAAAGTTAAAACCAATCAGACGCTTACTATATTAGCTAATAAAAGCAGGAAATTTTTTGATTATAAAAAATTACATCCTGCAGTTTTACCTGTGTTTAAAAAAGTAGAAAATAATTTAGGTATTGATTTCATTCATTCTGAAAACGATTATATTGATTTTATCAATCAAAAATTAATTCCATATCAACGAACTGATAGAGGTCCGGCAACGGCAATTGGCGATTTGAATGGCGATGGAAAAGAGGATCTCTTTTTTGGCGGATCCAGAAACATAAAGGCTGCAATCTATCTTCAAAATGCCGACGGATTTTCTAAAAAAGCCTATCCAGCAATTGATAAAGATTCTGTTTATGAAGATATTTCAGCTGTAATTGGAGATTTCAATGGTGATAAGGCTAATGATTTATTTGTAGCTTCGGGAAATGGTGAAAATGCTTCTAATCTTTTAGATCGATTGTATCTGAATGTCAATAATCAATTGGTTGCTTCGAGTTTGTTGAAATTAACTCAGAACGCTTCGGTTGTAAAAGCATTTGATTATGATAATGATGGCGATTTAGATCTTTTTATAGGAAATAATTCCATAAACAATCGATTTGGCAGTGTTCCGAATTCATATCTTTTGAATAACAACAAAGGTGTTTTTACGGAAGTAGAACCTAAAACTTTTTCAAAAATTGGAATGGTTTCTGATGCTGTATTTAGTGATTTCAACAAAGATGGTACAACCGATTTAATTGTTGTTGGAGAATGGATGCAACCTAAATTTTTTGCTAATACGAAGGGAAAATTTGTAGAAGTTACAGAAGCGGTTTCCGCTTCAAAAAATAATGGTTTATGGCAAACGATTCTGCCATTTGATATTGACAATGATGGCGATTTGGATTATTTAGTTGGAAACTGGGGACTGAATTCTAAATTCAAAGCTTCCGATGAATTTCCGATGAAAATGTATTACGATGATTTTGATTCCAATGGATCCTTTGAATCAATTGTAGCGATAGAAAAAAACGGAAAATATTATACCACTATGGGACTGGATGAGCTAGCAGATCAGTTTAGCGGCTTGGTGAAAAAGAAATTTAATAGTTATAAATCATTCGCTGGAAAAACAGTTGAAGAAATTTTTGATCCTAAATTGCTTGAAAAAGCCGCCTTATTTGAAGTTCATAATTTGAAGTCGGGTTATTTAAAAAACGATAACGGAAAATTTACTTTTGTAGCGTTCAGTTCTAAAATGCAGGTTGCACCAATCAATAGTTTTGTAAAATCAAATTTTGAAGGGGATGCGAGAGAGGAAGTTTTCGCTGCAGGAAATTATTTTGGAGTTTCTCCTTATCATAGCCGATTTGACGGATTTTCAGGAGCATTAATCAAAAATGAGAAAACCATTTATTTAGGAAACGAGATTGGAATAGATTTGACCCAAAAAGCGGTCCGACATTTGAATATCATCACTGTAAAAGGCAAAAAATATCTTTTGGTGACCATAAACAATAGTAAGGCTGAAGTTTATGAAATGCCAATGCTTAAAAATTAAAAAAAAATGCTTAGAATAAAATTAATAAAACACAATACAATGAAATCGAAAATTTTTCTTTTTGGAATTATATCGCTTTTTTTTATTTCATGTAAAAAAGACAGTCCAATTAAGGTAACAACAAATGATTACTGTGCCGCTGTAGATACAGTAACAGGAATCATGGTTCATGATATTTTTTCTCCACCAGTAGCTAGTAGAATTTATCTCTATCCAAATATAGCGGCATATGAAATTATGGCTCAGAATAGTACTAAATATATAAGTTTAGAAGGTCAATTAAAGGGACTCGACCCTATTCCGAAGCTTGATGTGAAAAGTGGTGTTAATAAAAATTTAGCTGCATTAATTGCTCATATTGAAGTGAGTAAGCAATTGATATTTTCGGAAGAAGCATTAGAAAAATACAGAGACGTTTTGTATAAAAAATGGGAAGATGAAAATCCAAAAGAATTTGAAGTTTCAAAGGAATACGGACTTAAAGTAGCCGATCATATCAAAAAATGGATGGGTAAAGACAATTACAAACAAACCCGAACATTCTCTAAATTTTCAGTTTATTCAGATCAGCCAGGAAGGTGGCAGCCTACTCCTCCGTCCTATATGGATGGAGTAGAACCGCACTGGGGAGAAATCAGAACTTTAGTTATGGATTCTGCTTCACAGTTTAAACCGAAAGCTCCGTTTCCATTTTCTACGGATAAAAATTCTGATTTTTACAAACAAGCAAAAGAAACGTATGATGTAGGGAATTTAATATCTGGAAAATTAAAGGAGGTAGAAACAACTAAATCTTCACTAATTCCTGAGGAATCTTCTATTGCTGCATTTTGGGATTGTAATCCATATGCGACAGTTACACAAGGTCATATGACGTTTGCAAAGAAGAAAAACACACCAGATGCACATTGGATTAACATCACTAAAATTGCTTTAAAACAATCAAATTCTAATTTTGAAACTACTGTTTTTGCTTTTACTAAAACATCTATTGGTATTTTTGAAAGTTTTATAAGTTGTTGGGATGAAAAATACAGAAGCAATGTAGTGCGGCCTGAAACCTATATTAACCAAAACATTGATGAAAACTGGCGACCACAGTTGCAGACTCCTCCTTTTCCGGAATATACTAGTGGTCATTCTGTTGTTTCTACTTGTTCCTCTATTATTTTAACTACTATTTTTGGAGATAATTTTAGTTATGTTGATAATTCCGAATTCTATTTTGGTTTACCTGACAGGAGGTTTAAATCATTCAAACAAGCAGCAGCAGAAGCTTCGATTAGTAGGCTTTACGGAGGAATTCACTATAGAGCAGCAATAGAGAATGGTGTTGTTCAGGGAACTAATATCGGGAATTTCATCAATAAAAAATTAAAAATGACTAAATAAATGACGACTAGAAATAAAATTATATTAGGATTCGGTGTTTTCTTTTCACTTTTTTTAGTTTGGTATTTAGCCATTAAAGAAAGTGATTATAACATTCGGTTTACAGTTAATACCGCTACAGGAACGGTTTTTCAAGGAGTTCAGGAATGGAGTGCTTTGCAAAAAGACGGCCAAAAAGAAAAGTACAGTACTATAGAACGAAGGAATTATAATTTTATAAAGCAAGACTTGAAAAAAGGCGGTATCAATATGGAATATACTTGGGATATTCAATCGATTAACGATTCGGTAAGTTCCGTTAGTGTAGGCGTTAAAGATTTAAATCACAGTATATATAATCGATTGACTGCTCCTTTTTACAAGACCGCTTTTAGAATGGAACAAGTTAAAAAAGTCACTGAATTTAAAAAGGGATTAGAGAATCATCTTAAAAACTTCAAGATTAAAATTATCGGTGACGGAACCTCCGAAGCGACATACGTGGCCTATATAACTTTAAAAAGCGTTATGCAGGAAAAGGCACAGCAAATGATTCGGAATGATGATATTATCACTGGATTTTTGCACACCAATGCTATTAAAATAACGGGAAGCCCCTATGTAGAGATTGTTAATTGGGATCAGGATAAGGAAATTCTCGATTTTAATTATTGTTTTCCGATTGATATGAA
>CANEZU010000095.1 GCA_947444255.1 Flavobacteriaceae bacterium
CCTGATCAAAAGGTACATTTTCTTCTTCACTGCCCTCAAAAACGGTGACATATAAAATGTCGATGTCTATTTTATAAACTTCAGTCAATAATTCCCAAGCCCAATGAATAGCCTCTTTTTTGAAATAATCACCAAAACTCCAGTTCCCTAACATTTCAAACATGGTGTGGTGATAGGTATCGATTCCCACTTCTTCCAAATCATTGTGCTTACCAGAAACACGCAGACATTTTTGAGTATCGGCTATCCTTTTACTTTTTGGAGTTCCGTTGCCCAAAAAATATTCTTTGAACTGCGCCATTCCCGAATTGTTGAACATTAAAGTAGGATCGTCTTTAAGCACGATGGGTGCCGACGGAACAATTAAATGCCCTTTGGATTCGAAAAAATCTAAAAATTGTTTTCTGACGTCTTGTGATTTCATAATCTCATTGCGAGGAACGAAGCAATTTCATCCTCATTTTTATGTTATTTAACTGATAAACTTTAATTTCATTCCTAACAATCAAATGATTGCTTATAAACACTCCTGTCTACCAAAATCCAACGTGTTTTAATTAGAGATGGCAATCCAAAGCAGGAATAGGATATATAAATTTGCCAAAAGTTTCGCTTAAAAATGTATTTTAATGAAACATTTATTAAATTTGTTCGTCTAACGATTAAACTGACGACTTATATCCTTTTATAAAGGTGCAAAAATAGTATTTTTTAAAACATGTCGAAGGTAAAATATTATTACGATTCAGAAAATCTGGCCTATCGGAAAATAAAGACCCGAAAATCAACGAAATTTGGTTATCTGGCTTTGTTTTTAGTGGCTTCTGCATTATTTGGTTTCCTCAGCTTTGTGGTATTATTAAATACGCCTTTTTTTGAAACACCAAAGGACCGCTTGCAATCTCGGGAAATTGAAAATTTCAAACTCCAATATGCGATTTTGAATAAAAAAATGGACCAAACAGATGAAGTACTGGAAAACATTCAAGACCGCGATAATAATTTGTACCGAGTGTATTTTAACACCTCTCCAATACCGAACGAACAACGAAAAGCCGGTTTTGGTGGTGTCAATCGATACAAAGAATTAGAAGGCTATAACAATTCTGATTTGGTAATTAACACCCGGAAAAGAGTGGACATTATTTCAAAAGAATTAGTCATTCAGTCTAAATCGCTAGATGAGATTTTGAAATTAGCAAAAGAAAAAAATAAACTTTTAGCAGCCATTCCAGCTATCCAGCCCGTTCGAAATGAAAATTTAAGACACATGGCCTCCGGTTTCGGTTACCGTACCGATCCTTTTACAAAGGCTAGAAAATTCCACGAAGGCATGGATTTTTCATCCAAAGTGGGAACACCGGTTTATGCTACAGGTGATGGACTTGTGGATCGAGCCGATGACACAGCTTCCGGTTTCGGTAATCATATCGTAATTAGGCACGGTTTTGGCTATGAGACGCTCTACGCACATTTGAGTAAATACAAGGTGCGAGCCGGCCAAACTGTCAAAAGAGGGGACATCATTGGTTATGTGGGAAGTACAGGCCGCTCAGAAGCACCACACTTGCATTATGAAGTACACAAAAATGGAGAAGTAGTAAATCCATTGAATTTTTATTACGGAAATATTTCGGCAGCTGAATATGTTGTCATCTCTAAATTAGCGAATCAAGAAAACCAATCATTGGATTAATGAATATAAATTTACCCTCAGAAAAAAGATATTACAGCATTGGAGAAGTAGCTAAAGCATTTGATGTAAATGCCTCATTAATTCGGTTTTGGGACAAAGAATTTGATATTCTCAAACCGAAGAAAAATGCAAAAGGCAACCGAATGTTTACGCCCGAAGACATCAAAAACTTGCAATTGATCTATCATTTGGTCAAAGAAAGAGGCTTTACCCTCGATGGTGCCCGGACGCATTTGAAAGAAGGCCAAAAGAAAACATTGGATAAATTTGAAATTATAACCAAATTAGAAACAATACGATTACAACTAACAAATATTAAAAATCAGCTTTAAAAGGCAATTCGTTTTGCCACAGAAAATTAAAAACAAAAACTAAATAACAAACATTAAATTAAACAAAAATGGACTTTAAAAAATTTTTACCTTGGATTATAGTAGCCGTAATAATTATTGGCGGTTACAGTTGGGTTAAAGGAATTAATAATACGGCTATCACTTTAGGCCAAACCGTAGAACAGTCATGGGGAAATGTACAAACCTCCTACCAAAGAAGAAATGACTTGATTGGAAACTTAGTGAATACCGTAAAAGGAGCAGCCGATTTCGAAAGAACGACTTTAACAGCTGTGATCGAAGCACGTGCTAAAGCAACATCAATCACTGTTGACCCAACAAACATTACACCCGAACAATTGGCGGCATTCAACAAAGCACAAAGTGGAGTGAGCAGCTCATTGTCTCGATTATTAGTTTCTGTAGAAAGATATCCGGAATTAAAAGCGAATCAGAATTTCTTGAAATTACAAGATGAATTGGCCAGTACCGAAAACCAAATTCTAACAGCCAGAACTCGTTTTAACGAAGCCGTGATGCCATACAACACCCACATTAAAACATTCCCAAATTCTTTATTTGCTGGTGTTTTTGGATTTAAAGAAAAAGCCTATTTCAATGCAGTTGAAGGAGCTGAAAAACCAGTAGAAGTAAAATTCTAATAAACGCTTCGATTAAGCAATTACTCAATTAACTCTAAATTAAAAAACTATGTCAACAGAAGCCGTTTTTTTATCCACAGAAGAAGAACAAGAAATTGTAAATGCTATTGGTCTTGCTGAAAAAGAAACTTCTGGAGAAATTAGAGTTCATATAGAAAAATCAACTTCCATTGCACCTTTTGATCGTGCAATGGAAGTTTTTCATGTATTGAAAATGGATGAAACCGAACTTAAAAACGGGGTCTTATTTTATCTGGCAACTGATTCACGCTCTTTTGTGATCTGTGGAGACAAAGGGATAAACGATCTTGTCCCGGATGATTTTTGGGAAAGCACTAAGGAGATTATTATTGCCGATTTCAAAAAAGGAGATTTCAAACTAGGCCTTATCAACGGAATCATAAAAGCGGGAGAACAATTGAAACAGTTTTTCCCTTGGCAGGAAAATGACACAAACGAATTGTCAAACGAAATATCTAAAGGATAATATGACTATAAAAAAACCCTTAGCTTCAATGCTATTGCTGATTTGTATTTTTTTTACACAAATTGGCTCTGCACAATTTACAATTCCGGAAAAACCTAGCGTTCAGACTTCTGTATACGATTATGCGAACTTACTAAGTGGCGCCGAAAAAGTGGCCTTAGAAGAAAAACTAGTCAAATATTCCGATTCAACAACAACCCAAATTGTAGTCATTACAATTGAAAGTTTAAAAGGAGAAGACATTGGAATTCTAACCCCTAAATGGGCGCAAACCTGGGGAATTGGTGGTACAGAGAAAAATGACAATGGGGTCATCATACTTGTGGCCAAAGCCGAAAGAAGAATTTGGATCTCTGCCGGTTACGGCCTGGAAGACCGTCTTACAGCAGGTATAGGCGGCGAAATCACCCGAAATATCATTATCCCCGAAATTAAAGCGGGAAGTTATTACAAAGGATTAGACAAAGGTACCGATGCCCTTTTCGATGTTTTCAAAGGCAAATACAAAGGCAGCAGAAAACAAAAGGAGGACCAGGGATTTCCTATTCTACCCATTATCATTATCGGTATCATTATTCTGGCACTTATTTCCAGAAACAAGAAAAATGACGGCAACTCCGGAAACAATACCGGTGGCGGATTAGGACTCTTAGACATTCTAATCTTGAGTAGTCTTGGTAGTGGTGGTCGTGGCGGCTCCGGTGGTTTTGGCGGTGGCGGCGGTGGCGGTGGATTCGGTGGTGGATTCGGCGGCGGCGGTTTCTCCGGAGGTGGCTCCGGTGGAAGTTGGTAAGCAACTCCTCCAATCAGTCAAAACAACCAAATCATAATTCAAAAACATTTATTATATTCGCAAAGAAAAGGAATAGTAAAGAACCCAATTCAGGAGGTTCTTTACTGCTTTCTTTTGTACCGTCAACCCTTAAATTAAGCGACAATGTTATCACAAAAAACCAAATATGCGCTTAAAGCATTAATTTATTTAGCCCAACAAGAGGAAAATCATATTGCTAAAACAATAGACATTGCCGAAGGGGCAAACATACCTAAGAAGTTTTTAGAACAAATTTTATTGGACTTAAAACGAGGCCATTTTGTGAGTAGTAAACAAGGTAAATTGGGCGGATATTACCTCATAAAATCTAAAAATTTAATTACTTTGGCCGATATTCACCGATTATTTGATGGTGCAATCGCCTTACTTCCCTGCGTTTCCCTAAATTTTTACGAGCCTTGTCTGGACTGCAAAAGCGAAGCAGAATGCGGACTCCGACTGGGCTTAATAGCTATTAGAGATAAAACTTTACAAGCAATGCAAAACATTACTATCGCTTCTTTGATAGGAAAATAAAAAAATATTTTCATAACTCTACTTGTTTTATAGAATTAATTATATATTTGCACTCAGAAATAATATAATTAACACAATTTAACAGGAACTCATGAATACGTATCAGCACAAAACAGATCTAAGAAATCTTAAACCAAAAGCTGGAATCGTTTTTAATTACATCTTCCTATATGGTCTTTCCTGTATGTGCCCCCGGGCATAATACTACCTTCTGAAAATTTATGTTCAACAACATGATTTCAATCGATCTAAAAACCATAAACGAATTTATAATTAAAAAATACATAAAATGAATACAACAAAATTACTCCTAATACTAATCTCAATTTTCTCCATAAGCATAGCTAGTGCTCAAACCTCTGATGATGTGCTCAATTTATTAATCCAAAACGGCTTGGTCAAACAAAATGATGCCGATTCCATCCGAGCGGATTATGCGATCAAACAACAAGAAAAACCAAAAGACAAAACACTTTCAGTTGATTTACAAATCAGAAATCGTTTTGAGTTTAGAAATGGTTATGCTAGTATCCCGGACCAAAATACAGTCCCGGCAGCTTTCGTAAATCAAAGAAGTCGCTTAAATTTTAATTACCAACACGCAAATTCTTTTAATGCGGTCTTCTCCATTCAGGATGCTAGAGTTTGGGGATCTCATGATCCAAGAGGATTAAACGGAACTATTCAGTTGTTTGAAGGTTATATTGAACCTTTCTTATCTCCTAGTTTTTCGATACGAATTGGTCGCCAACGGATCATATATGACAATCAACGCCTATTTGCTGAAAACGATTGGAGAATAAACGCAGGTGCTCATGATGCCATCAATTTTAGATATTACAAAGACAAATTAAGTGCTGAACTAGTAGGGGCTTTCAACCAAACGGGAGAACGCACTTTTGGAACAGATTTTACTCCTGCTGAATTAAGTATAACACCTGCAAGTACTAATCCTGCAGCCTGGACTAGCTATAAAGCGCTTGCAGTAAACTACATAAAATATGAATTCAGTCCGAGCACAACTGCGACCACTATTATTACAGCCGATGGCTATCAAGATGCTATTAGTAAAGAAAAAATAAATTGGAGATTCACCTATGGAGGCCGTTTAGAATATAAAAAGGACCGATGGTATGCCACTGCCAGTGGCTATAGCCAAACCGGAAGAAATAATGCAGGCAAATCAATCCAGGCATGGTACATTCAACCAGAAATTAAATATACAATTCCTGAAAACATATCCTTCCGCTTAGGTGCCGAATTATTAAGTGGCGATAATGGTAAAGTGGGTCTGGTAGATCACAACTTTGTTCCTTTATATGGAGTAGCACATCGCTTTAATGGTGCTATGGATTTGTTCACTAAGTTCCCTAATGATCTTAATAATGCGGGACTCGTTAATCCCTATTTATTCATAACAAAAAGCATAAATTCCAAACTCGAAATAAGCTCAAACAATCATTTGTTTTATACCCAAAGAGCATTTATTAATGCAGCTAAAGTGGAGCTGAATAAATTTATGGGATATGAACACGATTTACTGCTGTCTTACAAACCAAATAGTTACGCTATTGTTGAAGGAGGATTAGCTTTTGCTTTGCCCACGGACACCATGACAGCTATAAAAAAATCAGGAGACGCTAGTAAAATTGCTACCTGGGCTTATGTTCAGGTAAAATTTACTCCTCGCTTATTCAAAAATACCTTTAACTAAATAAAAAATAAACCAATAAGAAAATTAAAATGAAAGTATTCAAAATAACAGTAACAGCAGCTATAGCATCCCTTTTACTTTTAACAACAACAGCTAAACTTGCAGCCCAAGATTTAAAAGGAAACATCAGTATTTCGGGCGCCTTTGCCTTATACCCTATAACCGTTAAATGGGCCGAAGAGTTCAAAAAAATACATCCCGCTGTAAAAATTGACATTCAGGCAGGTGGTGCAGGAAAAGGGATTACCGATGTATTATCTAAAGTTACCGACATCGGATTAGTGTCTCGAGATCTAAATGCAGCCGAATTTAAAAAAGGGGCTTTCGCCATAGCAGTGACTAAGGATGCCGTAATTCCTACAATAAGTACGGCAAGCCCATTCCGAAAAGTACTTTACGAAAAAGGAGTACGAAAAGAGGCATTCAATCATATATTCATCACAGGTAAATTCAGAACTTGGAATACTTTAGGTTTCCAAAGCACGGCACCTATTCATGTATATACCAGATCTGATGCTTCTGGTGCTGCTGAAACCTGGGCTAAATATTTTGGCAAGAAACAAGAAGACCTTCTTGGAGTAGCTGTTTTTGGAGATCCTGGATTAGCACAAGCGATAAAAAGAGATCCTTCTGCTATTGGCTACAACAACATCGTTTTTATCTACGATACCAAAACAAATAAGCCTACTAATGGTATTATTCCGGTGCCAATTGATTTAAACAACAATGGGAAATTAGACCCGGAGGAAAATTTTTATGACACTATCGACGATTTAATTGCCGCTATCGTTGCCGGTAAATATCCATCACCGCCAGCTAGAGACCTTTATTTTGTAACTTCTGGCAAACCAGCTAATCCAATCGTGAAAGAATTCATAAAATACGTTTTGACTAACGGTCAACAATATGTGACAGAAGCAGGATATATCAAATTTTCTAAAGAAAAATTAAATAAAGAATTAGAAAAAGTAAAATAAAAATTCTCAAGTAATACTAAATCCCCGGCTCGATTAAACAGGCACAATCAATACTTGTGTAGTTTTTTTCGAGCTGGGGTTAATCACAAATAAATGAAAAACCTTCGATTACTAAAAGACAATTTATTCGGGAAAATTTTCTTTACTCTTACTATCCTATCAATATCTACTGTGGTATTGCTAGGATTTGGTTTGTATTATAAATCAATACCACTGTTAAATAGCAGCTCTTTGCAGCATTTACTTTTTTCATCCGAATGGAAACCCTTCAAAGAAGCCTTTGGGTTTTATCCTTTTATCATGGGAACCCTATGGGTTACAGCAATTGCAATTCTAATTGCTCTTCCACTATCATTACTTACAGCAATTTATCTTTCCGAATATGCTCCCGGTCGAATTCGAAAATTAGTCTTGCCATTGATAGAATTACTATCCGGAATCCCACCGGTGCTTTTTGGCGTTTGGGGGGTTTTGGTAATCATTCCCTTAATCCAAGACCATCTGGCACCCCATTTCGTAGAGTTTACTACGGGGTATTCCGTTTTAGCAGGGGGTATTGTTTTGGCGATTATGATTTTTCCATTAATCATCAGCATCCTGATAGAAGTTTTCGATAACGTTCCCCAAGAATTGAGAGATGCTTCTTTATCCCTGGGTGCAACCCAATGGCAAACCGTAAAAAAAGTACTTCTCCGAAAATCAGTAGATGGTATTGTAGCAGCCACGGTCCTAGCCATTTCAAGAGCCTTCGGCGAAACCATTGCCGTTCTAATGGTCTGCGGAAACTTAGCTCAATTACCCACAAGCGTTTTTGATTCGGGCTACCCATTACCAGCTTTGATTGCCAATAATTACGGCGAAATGATGTCCATTCCCATGTACGATTCAGCCCTTATGTTTGCAGCCCTGCTCCTTTTTGTAATCATATTCGCTTTCAACGCCATTTCAAGAATTATTTTATTCCGAATCGAAAAAAGAAACTACTAACAAAAATTAAAATGAGAAAAATAGAAGAAAATATATTTAAAACCCTCATGATATTGAGTACTGTCCTAATTAGCAGTACCTTATTCATGATCATTTATACGATCTTTTCCAAAGGACTAGGTTCCTTAAATTGGGATATGATTTCCAAAGTTCCTGAAGGTGGTTTCTATATCGGTAAAGGCGGCGGAATTCTAAATGCCATTATCGGATCACTCTACATAACCTTGGGATCTACCTTCCTGGGACTTTTCATAAGTATCCCTATCGTGATTTACATCAATATCTACGCAAAGAAAAATTCCATGCTTGCTTCCATAACACGCCTGAGTTATGACATACTATTCGGAATTCCATCCATTGTTTATGGTGCTTTTGGATTTGCTATTATGGTATACATGGGCTTAAAAACATCCCTGCTTGCAGGTATAATTACAGTAACATTAATGATTATCCCAATCTTAGTAAGAGCCATGGACGAAGCGGTAAGAGTCGTGCCCGAGGACATGAAAAATTCAGTATATTCCCTTGGTGGTACCCGTTATGAAACGGCAAAAATAGTCTTACGACAATCCATTCCAGGTATCATTACCGCCATATTACTATCTTTCGGTAGGGCTATTGGTGATGCAGCCTGTGTCCTATTCACCGCGGGTTTCACTGATAGTATTCCTACTTCACTGGACCAACCGGCAGCAACGCTTCCACTCTCCATCTTTTTTCA
>CANEZU010000096.1 GCA_947444255.1 Flavobacteriaceae bacterium
AAATACTTCTGTTGTTATTTCACTGGATACCAATAAAAACAGAATAATTATTTATTCACAGGAGATTCAATTGTATGAAATTCTGAAATACGAAGAAAAAACAGAAAATGAAAAGGATTTGGTTTATCCCTTCATTTGTAAGAATGATGACGGAGATTCTTTTACAATTTCAATTATTACAAGAAAAGATCAAGACAATCGCAAGCAACTGTATATCAATCAAAAGGATGTTATTATAGTTTACAATATTGAAAATTTCATCGAGAAAGAAAAAAACAATTAATTAGACTTTATCCGTTTTTATCAAATCTCCTAAACTAGAAGCTAATTTCCTTAATCAGGTATTTATTGTCCTTTTTAAGGAATTTTCATAAGAAAAATCTTTACGAATATATATCAGTGGTGTGTTTTTTAAGCGCTACATTATTTTTTGTATTTGTTTGAAAACCAATGCTTTTTTGTGTATTGTTAGTGGTTTACTACTGTAAATCTTGTTAAAAAGGAGCTCCATACTACTCCTTTTAAAAGTAATTATTGAAGGAATTTCTTGCTTTATTCTGAATTTTAACCTTAATTTAGTTCAATATTTTACATTATTTAATTTGATTTAGTTTTATGATTACTAAATTTGTTAATTTTTTGTCTATGAAAATTATTAGTTTGGATCGAATAAGTATAAAATTACTTCTTATTAGTTTTTTCTTTTTTGGAGGTTTAGAAATAAGTTTAGCACAATGTCCTATACTGGTAAATACGAATCAATCCTTTTGTGATGTTCAGAATGCAAAGGTATCGGATCTAATGGCTACTGCCAATGGAAACGGTGTTCGCTGGTATCCAACTGCCAATTCTACAATTCCTTTATCCAATACAACCGAATTATTGAACGGAACCGATTATTATGTAGATGATAATTCAGGATCCTCTTGCGTGCCTAGGCAAAGTGTAAGGGTTAGTATTTTTTCCTCTCCTACAGGACAGAGTTTTCAAGGGGTTTGCGTAAGTAATGCTAATAATGCAACGATTGCAAATTTGATCGCAAATGGAAATGGGATTAAATGGTATTCGGTTTCAGTAGGAGGATCAGCTCTGGCTAGTTCGACGGTATTGGCAAATAACACTATTTATTATGCCAGTCAAACCAATCCAAATAGCGGTTGTGAAAGTTCAAGATTATCTGTTTTTGTAAATGTTCAGGTAATTCTTCCACCTACAGGAGATCGTGATCAGTTTTTTTGTAAGGATGTTTCTAATCCACCTAGCATTTCAGATTTGGATGCCAGCGGAAATAACAATTGGTATTCCACTATGAATTCTCCTACGCCATTATCATTGGGTACGTCATTAGTAAATGGACAGAGTTATTTTGCTAGTACCGTTGCTCCACCCTGTGAGAGTGAGGATCGACTTGAAGTTATAGCGCATTTGTTAGAGCCAAATAAAGCAGGAAGCAGTACACCTGTTAAGATATGTTCTTCTGAAATTAGTACTACGGCTCCTATTGATTTATTTAGTAAACTTGGAGGAATTCCAGATGCGACAGGAGTATGGACAGGACCACTATCTACTACGAATGGCAATCAAGGAACTTTGGATGTTTCAACATTGACTGTAGACGGGAGTCCCTATGTTTTTACCTATACCGTTTCTACTTCATCTGTTTGTCCTCCGGCAAAAGCTACAATTAGTATTGATGTAATTCCATCGCCAGATGCAGGAAGCGGAGGTAGTTTATCCGTCTGCTCTGATTCTCCATCACAAAATTTATTTTTATCTCTGGGCGGAAGTCCCGAGACAGGCGGAAGTTGGTCTCCAGCATTAACTAGCGGAACCGGTTTTTTTGATCCTAAAATAGATGCTGCAGGGATTTATACTTATACCGTTAGTGGTGTATTTCCTTGTCCGGATGCTAGAGCTACAGTAAATGTTGTTGTAAGCCAAGTTCCAAAAGCGGGTGTAGATGCAAATCTAAAAATATGCAGTAATGGTTTTCCCCAAGATTTATTTGTTCTATTAGGCAATACAGCGCAATCGGGAGGATTCTGGTCACCAGCGATGGCAAGCGGTAGCGGTATTTATAATCCTTCGGTTGATCCGGCAGGAATCTATACCTATACGGTTATGGGAATTGCACCTTGTGCTAACGATTCAGCCAGTATTAATGTGAGTAAAATTATAGCACCCAATGCAGGTATTAGTGAAACAATAAATCTTTGCTATAATGCAGCTTCACTCGATTTATTTGGCTCCCTTGGTGGAACACCAGAATCTGGAGGAAGTTGGTCGCCAGCATTAGCTAGTGGAAGCGGCGTTTTTGATATTAATTCCGATGCTCCTGGCAGCTATATTTATACGGTTAAAGGAGTTTCTCCATGTTTGGATGCCACAGCAGCGGTTAGTATTGTAATTGTTCCAATTTCAGATGCAGGGACATCGGGTAAGGCAGAATTTTGTAGCAACAGTAATCCGTCTGATTTAATTTTGAGCCTTGGCGGCAGCCCGCAATCGGGTGGAGTTTGGTCACCAGCCTTGGCAAGTGGATCGGGTGTTTTTAATCCTTCGATTGATATTGCCGGAATTTATACCTATACGATAGCTGAAAGTTTGCCTTGTAATCCGGCGCCTAAATCGTCAACGGTTAGTGTTAAAATTAATCCAGTTCCGGATGCGGGAATCAGTGGAACCCTCTTTTTTTGTTCCAATGCGCTTCCTTCTGATCTATTTTTATCCCTTGGCGGAAGTCCACAAATGGGCGGTGTTTGGTCGCCTAGATTAGTTAGTGGGACGGGGATATTTAATCCAAAAACCGATTCAGCGGGAAATTATACCTACACAGTTGGGGGAATCCTGTGTGCTTCAGCCTCAGCAACTGTAAATGTAAGTGTTGGTAGTTCTCCAAATGCTGGAGGAGAAGGTGCTACATTGCTAATAAAAACGTGTGAAACGACGGCTTCGGTAGATTTATTTAGCGGTTTAAATGGCACGCAAGATTCTGGTATTTGGGAAGACACCGATGCTACTTCTGCATTAAATAATTCTATTTTTAATCCATCATTAGTTGGTCCAGGAACCTATCATTTTACTTATACTGCAAGTGGTGGTGTTGCTCCTTGCCTTACCGATAGTGCAGTTGTAAGTGTTGTTGTTAGTCCAACACCAAATGCTGGAACTTTCGTTGGTATACCAATTGTTTGTTCCAATCTTGGAACATTCGATTTATTTAGTTTGTTAAATGGAAATCAATCCGGAGGAATTTGGACAAATGCAAGTCATCAAACTGTAAACCGTACTATTAGTATATCCGGTCTAAGTTCCGGCAACTATAATTATACCTACAAAATAACAAATACTTGTGCTATAGACATTGAAAACGTTGAGTTTACAATTGTGCCCAATCCAGTTTTGATAGCCTCAAATATTAGTATCAGTTCCCCAATCTGCGTTGATACTGATGTTTTGATTTCCTTTTCTAATATGGCAGATGGAAATTACACATTAGAATATGATATAACAGGAAGTACTAATTTAAATAATCAATCGGCTAATTTCACCATTATTGGTGGTCTAGGAAATTTCAGTATCAATAAAAGCAGTGTTGTAAATGCAGGAAGCTATACGATTCATTTTTTAAATATTGGTATTGTGGGTAGTTTGTGCAGCAGCAGTCTTGGTAATTTGAGTTCTAACTTTACAATACAGGGATTGTCAAATTTAAATAATGCTAGTATTAGTGTCGCTAATAATTGTTTGGGGGCTAATGCTGTAGTTCAAATTTCAAATGCTATTGAAATACCGGATGGTAATTATGAATTTAATTATACACTTGTGCAATCGAGTCCAATTAGTGGAAGTAGCGGTGTTGTTTCTTTTTTAAACGGAATAGGTCAATTTGAAATTCCAGCAAGCTTACTTTCAAATATTGGAACCTATAACCTCAGCATAAATGCTATTCAAAGTGTTTCACTGGTTTGTGATCATTCTATTACAAATGATAGTACTAGTTTTGAAGTATTTCCTTTATTAAATGTATCAGGAGCAACTATTAGTGCTGCGAATAGCTGTTTTGATTTTTCAAATGAAGTCACTATTAGAGGTGCAAACCATTTAATAGACGGAACTTATTCCCTTATTTATGAATTATCGGGAGTAAACACTTCGGTAAATACTTTAGCGGTTAGTTTTATCAATGGAAATTCGAGTTTTAGTATTCCAAGCTCTAATTTGAGTAATCCAGGAATTGTTCATTTGAGTATTAGGCAACTCAATTTGAGCGGAAATCCATGTGGTGTTGGTGGAATTAGTTTTAATAGCATCAATTTTGAGGTTTTTAAAACCAGCAGTCCACAACTTATTTCTAATGGAAATGAATTTTGTAATCTTGATGAACCGACGATTGCGAATCTTTCCAGCTCAATTTCAGGTACGGAAGCTGTGTTTTGGTTTGATGCTGCTTCAGGAGGAACAGCCTATTCTGTTTCTGATTTACTCGAAAATAATAAAACTTATTATGCGAGTTTTATAGGTTTGAATGGATGTGAAAGTACTAGTAGATTAGAAGTTACCGTTGATTTAACGAAATGTACCATTTCAATTCCTGATGGATTTTCACCAAACGGTGATGGTATAAACGATCAATTTGTCATAAAAAATCTGGTAGAAGTTTATCCTAATTTCAAATTAGAAATTTATAATCGGTATGGTAATCTACTTTATAAGGGAAATCAGAATAGCCCAAAATGGGATGGATCTACAATTGAAACGGGAATGAAAGTTGGAGATTCGAGTTTGGCAGTCGGTGTTTATTTTTATGTTTTAGAATTTAATGACGGTATCCGAAACCCAAAACAAGGCAGAATCTATTTAAGCAGATAAACGAAAAAAAATGAAAAATAGCCTTACGAAATACTTGGCGTTCATCGGTATTCTTCTAATTTCAACTTTTGGAAAAGCCCAACAAGACCCTCAATTTTCTCATTATATGTACAATATGAGTGTGATTAATCCGGCTTATGCAACCGATACTCCCGGACTAATTAATCTAGGCGCTTTATACAGAAGCCAATGGGTTGGCGCGGTTGGAGCTCCTAAAACCGCTACAGCATTTATACATTCTCCAGTTGCTAAAAAAATTGAATTGGGATTGTCTGTTGTTAATGATGCGATAGGAGATGTGGTAAAAGAAAATAATATTTATGCCGATTTTGCTTATGTGCTTCCGCTTTCGGAAACTAGCAAAATTTCTTTTGGTTTAAAAGGCGGATTTACCCTTTTTGATACTAATTTTAATGGGTTTCAATATTCCGATCCACAATCAGATCCTGCTTTTGCCAATAATTTGAATCGGGTTTATCCCAATATTGGTCTGGGTACTTATTATTTTAGCGATCATTACTATTTAGGATTGTCAGTTCCTAATTTATTGACCTCAAAGCATATCGAAAGGAATAATGGAATTCAAACTACTGGAGTTCAGTCTGTTCATTATTTTTTTACAGGCGGTTATGTTTTTGATTTAAATCCGAATTTAAAATTCAAACCTGCTTTTATGGCAAAAGGTGTTCAGGGTTCGCCATTATCGATTGATCTTACGGCTAATTTTTTGCTTGATGATAAGGTTGAATTAGGAGCAGGTTATCGATTTGACGATTCAGTAATTGGATTAATAAATATTTATTTGAGCTCCAATTTAAGAGTTGGATATTCCTATGATTATACTTTGTCAAATTTCGGAAAATATAATTCGGGTTCACACGAACTTTTTGTGTTGTTTAATATCGATTTATCAAATTCTGCTGCAAGAGGATATAGTAAATCACCACGATTCTTTTAAAAAAACGAAAATGAAAAAATACCTATCGCTACTTTTAGTTTTTTGCTTTGGCATTTCCCTTTTTGGACAATCGGTCAGTGAAAAAAAGGCTGATCTTTTATTCGAAAAAAAGTCTTTTGTTAAAGCGGCTGAGATGTATGAGAAAATCAAAGAAAACCAAAATGTATTAGAGCATTTGGGGGACTGTTATTATTACAATTCTCAGATGAAGGAAGCGGCAGGTATTTATTCCAAATTATTTGCTGCCTATAAAACCAATTTAAATAAGGAAGTTTATTTTAAATACGCGCAATCTTTATACGGGATTTCGGACGCCAAGCAGGCTGATTCAATTATGAGTGAATATACAGGTACACGAATTAATAGTCCGGAATTCTTTGCTAATACGAATTCTAATTCGTATTATAAATACGATTTACAGCCCATGGATGCTAATAATTCTAATGGAGATTTTGGTGTTTCTTTTTATGGAAAGCAATTGGTTTTTGCCTCTTCCCGTAATTTGAATGCTCCTAAATTTAATTGGAATGAAAAGCCTTTTTTAGATTTGTATGTTGCTGATGTAACCGAAAAAGGATTAATGTATAATGTAAAACCTTTTTCAAAAGAAATTAATACGGATACCCATGAAAGTTCCGCGACTTTTAGTGCTGACGGAAAGATTATGTATTTCAACAGAACCAATTCAAAAAAGGTTGAAGTTGGGAAAGAAAGTATCGCTAGTATCAAAATTTATAAGGCCGAATACCTAGATGGAAAATGGACAAATATTAGTGTTTTACCTTTTTGTAGTGATTCCTATTCTACGGAACATCCCTTTTTAAGTTCGGATGGGCAAAAATTATATTTTGCCAGTGATATGCCAGGATCAGTGGGGTCTTTTGATATTTATGTGGTTGATATTCATGCAGATTCAACTTTTGGACTACCTCAAAATTTAGGAAATACGATTAACACGATTCACAGAGAACAATTTCCTTCCTTAAATAATTTGGGTTCTATTTTATATTTTTCTTCTGACGGTCATCAGGGAATGGGCGGCTTGGATGTTTTTTCGTCCGAATTGGTTGGTGGTGTATTTGAAAAGCCATTGAATTTAGGAGAGCGTATCAACAGCAATTTAGATGATTTTGCCTTTGTTGTTGATGAAACTAAAAATTCGGGTTATTTGTCCTCCAATAGGACTAATGGGGACCAGCTTTATCATTTTACCAGAACAGCAATTCAGAAAAATTATATTATAGAAGGAATTGTAAGAGATAAGAAGACGAAAGAACTGCTTTCCGGTTCCTTGGTTTCCTTATATGATAGTAGCGATTTATTAATCGCTCAAATGGAAGTAGATTCGGATGCTTATTATGTATTTAATACGGCTCCTTTCTCAAAATATAGGGTTGAGGCTACACGAGATTTTTATGTTCCGCACAGTGAGATTTTCACGACAAATGAAGAAGGTAAATTGCGCTACAATATTGAATTGTTTATGGAGCATTATGATGATGTAGAAGAAACGATATCTAAAGGTCAGGATGGTAAAATTCAAATTGTATTAGAAAATATTTATTTTGATTTAGACAAATGGAATATAAAAGCGGATGCAGCTCGAATCCTAAACGGACTTTATGAACTATTGATAAAATACCCCAAAATGGAAATTGAAATGGGTGCTCATACCGATTCTAGAGCTTCGGCTAGTTACAATCTAACACTTTCTAAAAAGCGTGCAGCGGCCACATTGGATTATTTAGTCAAAAAAGGGATTAATAAACAGCGACTACGTTCTAAAGGATATGGAGAATCGGAGCCTTTAATATCCTGTGTTGGCAATAAAAAATGTACAGAAGCCGAACATGCTATGAACCGAAGATGTGAATTTGTAATTTTGAAATAAATTTTTCAGTAGTCCTCGTTTTCTTACTTTTCCCTTTGAAAAGCAGGGATAAATTAAATAAAACAAGGGTAGATGTTAAGTTATGGTCAAATGATAAAGCTTGTGTATTCTTTCAAATAGTTTCTGTTGTTAAATACGTATTTTTGTTAGACTTAAAAATATAGTATGAAAAAAATAATTTTATTTTTGGCTGTTGTTCTTGTTTCCAATGCAAAAGCCCAAGAACGACCAAAATTGGTAGTTGGAATTGTAGTTGATCAAATGAAAATGGAGTATTTGTATCGGTTTTCAGATGATTATTCTTCGAATGGTTTCAAAAGACTGATGAATGAAGGTTATACTTTTCATAACATGCATTATAATTATGTACCCACTTATACAGCCCCCGGTCATGCCAGTATTTATACAGGTGCAACACCTTCTACACATGGAATTATCGGGAATAATTGGTTCAACCGATCTACAGCTAAGGAAATGTATTGTACTGATGATGCCAGTGTAAAAACTATTGGTGATGGAAGTGCCAAAGAAGGGGCGATGTCTCCCAAAAACTTACAGAGTACTACCATTACCGATGAGTTGCGAATGGCAACTAATTTTAAGGGAAAAGTTATTGGGATTAGTATTAAAGACCGTGGCGCCATTTTGCCTGCGGGTCATTTTGCCAATTGGGCTTTTTGGTTTAGCAATACGGGCGCTTTTATTTCCAGTACTTTTTACGGAGAAAAATTACCAGATTGGCTTACTCAATTCAATGACGAAAAACGATATATGCCCTATATTAATAAAGGTTGGGATTTGTTAAAACCCCTTTCAACTTACAATGAAAGTTTGCCAGATGACAACCCTTATGAGGGTAAATTAGACAAAACAAAAGGACCGGTTTTTCCTTATGATTTGAGTAAAATATACAAAGATAAAGGGGCTGATGTTTTGAGGACTACTCCTTTTGGAAATGATCTGTTGGCGGAATTAGCTGTTAAAGCAATTGAAAAAGAAGAATTAGGTCAGGATGCGGATACCGATTTTCTTACGGTTAGTTTTTCTTCAACCGATTATGTAGGGCATACTTTTGGACCTCGATCTATGGAAATTCAAGATACTTATTTGCGATTGGATTTGACC
>CANEZU010000097.1 GCA_947444255.1 Flavobacteriaceae bacterium
AAATATTCTGATATTATATACTTAAAAGGCACTGAGCATCAAAAAATTGTTGACGTAAAAATAGCTGATAAAAATTATGACTTTATTCTTGACACTGGAGCAACGTTATCTTTAATAAGTAAAACTACAATCACTGACCTAGTACTTAATGGAGTAATTACAAATCGAAATTTTATTGGAAAAGAATATACAACAACAGCCGATGGAAAAAAACATCTGGTTGAGTTATGGAACATACCAAATATAATTATTGGTGGTAAAAAAATAAATGATGTGAATTTTGCTGTTATGGAAGGCGATATTAAGCCATTATTAGGTATGAATATTATTAATAAATTAAATATTTGGAAAATAGATTTAAAAGATTACAAAATCTATTTAAACAACTGAAATCACACCTGTAATACTAATAAAGAAAGGGTATAATCTAACAGCTTTGGTTTCTCTCAAAACGCAATCAAATACTATTTCAAAAAAAGTACTCATGAGTGCAGTAGTTAAAAAATTGCTTCATAAACTAAAACAGCTAGAAAGAGAAATTATCATGATTAAAGAAAGTGAAACGTTTTCAACCATAAACACCATTGCAGATTGGGATACATATTTTAACGAAACCAAAACCCAACTTGAACAAGAACTCCAAAGCATAACCATAAAATTAGTAAGCTAAAACAATGGATAAAAACAACCAACTTATACCGATCCCAGAAAGCGGTCTTATACCAATAGTTGCCTCTACTTTAAGTATTACTAAAAAGCTTATAATTGAAAGCAATCGCTCAATTGTTATGGAGATTTTTGAGAGAAATCCTAAGCTATTTATTGATTTAATATCATTTTACTATCCTCTAAATCAAAACTTATTTGATAAATACGGAGATGAATTAAATTTAAAAAGCTATGGTTTAATTGAAAATAAAAACATTTTATGGACAATCGAACTAATAAAAAGACATGAAAGTAAATGGGATTGGAATATATTAAGTAGCTGTGAAAGTCTTCCATGGTCCATTGAATTAATTGAAAATTTCAAAAACAAATGGGATTGGGATTCATTGAGTAATAATGAAAACCTTCCTTGGTCAATTAGTTTAATTGAAAAGTTTAAAGAAAAATGGAAATGGGAATGTCGAGGCATTAGTCATTTAAAAAACATACCATGGACAACAAATCTTTTGGAAAAATTTGAAAATGATTTGAGCTGGAAATGTTTGTCAAAAAACACATCTTTACCTTGGTCTGCGACAATAATTGAGCAATTTGAAGATAGATGGAGTTGGCATGGTTTAAGCACAAATACATCAATCCCTTGGTCTAGTGAATTAATTGAAAAATATAAAGATAAATGGGATTGGGAAGTGTTAAGTATAAACATTTCAATCCTTTGGTCTAATGAATTAACTGAAAAATATAAAAATAAGTGGGATTGGGTAAGCGTAAACAGCTCACTTCCTTTGTCTAATAAATTAATTGAAGAATATAAAGATAAGTGGGATTGGGAAGAGTTAAGTAAAAACTACTCCCTTTCTTGGTCTAATGAATTAATTGAAAAATATAAAGAAAAATGGGATTGGGAAAGGTTAAGTAGAAATAGTTCAATCCCTTGGTCTATTGAATTAATTGAAATATACAAAGGAAATTGGGATTGGGAAGAGTTAAGTAGAAATAGTTCAATCCCTTGGTCTATTGAATTTATAGAAACATACAAAGAAAATTGGGATTGGTTTTGGTTAAGTTGTTTATCACTACCTTGGTCTATTGATTTTATTGAAAAATTCAAAGAAAATTGGGATTGGGAATTATTAAATATGAACAGATCAATCCCTTGGTCTTATGAATTAATTGAAAACTATAAGGATAAATGGGAATGGAAATTTTTTAGTAATAAAAATATTCCTTGGACTTTCGAACTTGTTGAAATACATAAGGATAAATGGCTTTGGAATATGTTAAGCAAGAATAAATCTTTGCCTTGGTCTGTAACATTTATTAATAAGTACGCTGATAATTTTGAAAGTTCCGAACCTACGTGGAATACTCTTAAGTCTTATATCGATGACGAATTGATAGAGATTGTTTTTAAGAAAATTGAAAATTAATCAAAAAACAATAGAATTTTAAAACCCTATTGTTTTTTTAAATTACATAGTTTAATCGAGTAGCACTTAAACTTAGCTTTTAAGAAGAAATACAATAACCTGATTTAATTAAATGACTTAATCGATAGCTAACTACTTTCTCGTCTAAGTTCTTATATGGAGACTCGACGAATACAATAACCTCTTTATAATTATCCATATAATAAGATGAAAAAATCTTAAAATAATCATCTGTTTTAGAGTTGTAAATTTCATCTCCTAATTTAAATTTGCTGTTTTCATCAATGATGTTTTTCATAATTATATTTATTTGTTCAAACAAATTTATTGAGCTTCTGTTTTTTATAAATATGATCTATAACTATATTACGTATTAATAGCCCTCCCGGTGCTGCTCGAATCATTTCGTTTGGTATGTAATTACCTAGAACGCTGAGTAATACCCTCTCGCTAGCACTGATTTGCAATAAGTTCCCACAAACTCAAGCTCCATTAATTACCATCTAAGTTTTAAAAATCCGTTTTAAATTTATTAATACACAAATACCTAGCCTACCCAGAACTTAGTTCTAGTTAAACACTACCTCCAAATCACCCCAACACCCCATCAGTTAACAACTATTTCCGCCCAATTCCTAACAACCAATTTCAATCTTCTCTAATTTTAATGATGAAATTACAAAGATGACACTCTAACTTCTTTTTATTTTAAACAAGTTTTCAATATACTAACAGGATGTAAAGCTTTTCTATTGGTTCCATCAAATATTTGATGACGACAACTGGTTCCGGCTGCTGCAATTACTGTAGTTTCCGCTGTAGTTCGAATTTTCGGAAACAAAGTGTCTTCGCCCATTTGCATGCTAATATCATAATGCTCTTTTTCGTAACCAAAAGAACCTGCCATTCCACAACAACCCGAATTATAGATAGTAACAGAACTGTTTTTAGGTAAATTCAGCATCGCAAATGTAGCTTCTATAGAACTCAATGATTTTTGATGGCAATGACCGTGGATTTTTATAGCTTTTTCCTCATCAGAAAATTGATCCGAATGAATTTTCCCAGAACATATTTCCTTTTTGAAAAACTCTTCTATAGTAAGGGAATTTTTTGATAATTTTTGAGCACTGACTTTATCTTTTGCTAATCGAAGGTATTCGTCTCTAAAAGTCAATATTGCCGAAGGTTCAATTCCTACTAAAGGACAGTCCTCTGAAATTAAATCCACGAAAATAGCAATGTTTTTATTAGCTAAGGCTTGAGCTTCTTCTAGAAACCCTTTGGATATATAGGCTCTTCCGCTTTCTTCGTGTTCAATTAGGAGAACTTGATACCCCAATTCCGTCAATAATTCATAGGCATCAATCCCAACGGAAACATCGTAATAATTCGTAAACTCATCACAAAATAAATAAACTTTTCCGTTAACAAAAGAACCACCTTGTGCACTGCTTTTGTTTTGTTCGTACCATTTTCTAAAAGTTTTTGGTGCTAATAAAGGTACTTCTCTTCTTGGAGCCACACCCATTACCTTTTTAACAAAAGACTGATTGACCATAAAATTCGTAACCGACGGGAAAAAACTTCCTAGTTTATTCAATTTGGCATTATTGGCAAAGATTTGATTTCGAAAGGAAAATCCATTCGCCTTTTGGTATTGGTATAAAAACTCCGATTTTAAAGCCGCTACATCGACATTACTAGGACATTCGCTTGCGCAAGCTTTACAACTGACACACAATTCAAAAACAGCATACAATTCTTTATGATTGAATTTATTATCTTTTTCAGATTGGGTCAAATATTCTCTCAGCGCATTAGCTCTAGCCCGTGTGGTATCTTTTTCATTCAGCGTGGCACGATAACTGGGACACATGGTGCCACCTGCTGATGGTAATTTTCGACAATCACCAGAACCATTGCATTTTTCGGCTGCACGCAAAACCCCCAAACTATCTGAAAAATCCTGAATAGTCTGAATATCGGGTTCTACCCTGCCCGCTTCGAATCGTAGATTTTCATCCATTTTTGAAGTATTCACAATTTTTCCAATGTTTAAAATAGCATTGGGGTCAAAAGCGTGTTTTATTCGTTTTAACAGCTCATAATTTTTTTCGCCAATCATGAAAGGAAGAAATTCTCCTCGAACAATTCCGTCGCCGTGTTCTCCGCTAAGGGAACCTCTATATTTTTTGACTAATTGAGCCACTTCGGTTGCAATAGTTCTAAACTGTTGCACTCCTTGTTTCTCTTTTAAATTTAAAACAGGACGCAAATGCAATTCACCTGCTCCGGCATGCGCATAATAAATAGCGTCTTGGTTATGACGCTTCATCATGGCCGAAAATTCGGCGATATAATTGGGCAAATCACTCAATTCAACTGCAGTGTCTTCAATAGAATCAGCCGCTTTATTATCTCCTACAATGCTTCCTAACAAACCCAAACCGGCTTTTCGTAATTCATTTACTTTGTTAATGTCTTCGCCGTAAATTTTTGGCAAAGCATAACCAAAATTATTTTTTACTAAATCTTCGATCAAAGCGTTAGCTTGATTTTCGGCATCTTCATTAGAGTCAGAAGCAACCTCAAACATCATAATGGCTTTGGGTGCTCCTTGGAGGAAAAACCTGTTTTTACTTTGTTCTTTATTGGTTTTAGTACAGTCCAAAATGGTATCATCAATCATTTCACAAGTATACAAATGATGTTTCATCGCTACCATAACTGCTTCTAAACTTTCTTGGATACTATGAAAATGCGCCACAATCATGATATTATTAATTGGCGGTAATTCATCTAATTTCAAAGTTATTTCTGTGGTAAAAGCAAGTGTTCCTTCGCTTCCACAAAGTAATTTTCCTAGATTTAAAGTTTTTTCAGTTCCTGAAAATAATTCAGATTTCAATAATAAATCTACGGCATATCCAGTATTTCGCCTGTGAATTTCAGGTTTTGGAAACTCTGCAATAATTTCTTTTTGATTATCAGAATTAGAAAGTTCCTCGTAGATTTTTTTATAAATCTTATTTTCTAGAGTATTCCCTTTAGTTTTTTCGATAAAATCAGAAGAAGAGAGTTCTTTAAAAACAACCGATGAACCGTCGCTTAAAAGTGCTTTTAGCTCCACAATTTTATCCCGACTAACCCCGTATCGTATAGATGTCGTTCCAGAAGAATTGTTTCCAACCATTCCGCCAATCATACATCTACTAGAGGTTGAAGTATTAGGTCCAAAAAATAAACCGTGGGGTTTTAAATATAAATTAAGCTCATCCCGAATCACACCGGGTTGTACTGTAACGGTTTTATGAACAGCATCGAAAGAAACAATCTGGGTAAAATACTTTGAAACATCCACTATAATTCCATTTCCAACTGTTTGACCTGCCAATGAAGTTCCGGCAGTTCTGGGCGTAAGTGATATTCTATTTTGGGTTGCAAAAAACATCAATTTGACAATATCTTCCTTATTTTTGGGGTAAGCTACTGCAAGCGGCATAATTCTATAAGCAGAAGCATCTGTGGCATAAAGCGTTTTATGGAGATCGTCATATAAAAGAGTTCCTTCTAATGACTGAGATAATTGTTCTAATTGGAGTGAGCTTAACATGGACTGGAGTATTAGACTTTCATTTCACAAATATAAAATAGGGTGATTTATAATTTTTAGAATAAAAGCTAAAATTTACAAATGCTTTACTTTTAGTAATCAAATCGTTTGAATGCTTCAATCGCTTCATATTCAGCCAGCCCTAAATGATCATATAATTTAGCTGTGTTTTTATTACGATCTTCGGCTCTAACCCAAAATTCTCTGGAATCATTTCCCTGAAACATCACTCTGTCTTTTTGAGATTGATGGTATAAAATGGCGTGTCTTTTTAATAAAACTTCATCGGGACTCAAAGGTACGGCCATGTCAATTTCATGGATATCCCATTCATGCCATGCGCCTCTGTACAACCATAACCAACAATCATTCATATACGGCTTAGATTTCAGTTCTTTCATAGCTTGAAATATTGCATTCAAACAGACTTCATGTGTACCGTGTGGATCGGCTAAATCACCCGCAGCAAATACTTGATGTGGTTTTATTTTTGAAATGATATCTTTTACGATTTCGACATCGGCTGTACCTAACGGATTTTTCTTAATTTGCCCTGTTTCATAAAACGGGAGATCTAAAAAGTGTGTGTTTTCGTCTTTTAAACCGATGTATCTGGTAGCGGCATAGGATTCTCGGCGCCTAATGAGTCCTTTAAGTTTACGAACTGCTATAGAATCAATTTGATTCTCAGTTTTATTATTTAAAAAATCAATAATTGCAGTGAAGTTAATTTTAGTCGCATCGTCTCCCACAAAATCATTGGATACTTCGGCAAATTTCAAGGCTTCATCATCAGTGACTGCTATATTTCCGGAAGTTTGGTAAACAACATGTACTTCGTGCCCTTGTTTAATTAATTTTGAAAAAGTACCTCCCATAGAAATCACATCATCATCAGGATGAGGACTAAAAAGAATGATTCTCTTCTTGGCTGGATTGGCTCTTTCGGGTCGGTTGGAATCCTCAGTTTTAGGTTTTCCCCCTGGCCATCCAGTGATTGTATGTTGCAAGATATTAAACATATTGATATTTAGATCGTAAGCCGAACTTTCCTCTTGCGCTAATAGGTCTGACATGCCGTTATTGTTATAATCTCTATCGGTCAGCTTTAAAATGGATTGATTGGTATGTTGGCACAACCAAACTATGGCTTTACTTTTTAATTCAGGAGTCCACACACAAGCTTCTACCAACCAGGGCGTTTTAAATCGGATTAATTCCGAAGCTGCAGAATGATCTAAAACGAATGTGGTATTGTTGTGATTCTGTAAGAATGTAGCAGGCACTTCGGCACTAATATCCCCTTGAATAGTTCTTTTTATGATATCGGCTTTATTTTGACCCCAAGCCATTAATACTATTCTTTTAGATCTAAGAATAGTTGATACCCCCATAGTAATTGCTCGTTTTGGTACGTTGTCAATTCCATTAAAGTCTGAGGATGCATCGACTTTAGTGATGTGATCCAAGGTAATTATTCGTGTCCCGGAATTGATGTGAGAACCGGGCTCATTGAATCCAACGTGACCAGTTCGGCCAATTCCCAAAAGTTGGAAATCTATTCCGCCCAATTTTTTTATTTTCAGCTCATAATCGACGCAGTATTGATTTAAATCGGCAATAGCGATAGTTCCATTTGGTATGTTTATATTTTCGGGATTAATATCTATGTGATCAAATAGATGCTGGTGCATGAAATAATGATAGCTTTGGTTGTTCTCTCTGGTCATTGGATAATATTCATCCAAATTAAAGCTAACGACATTGCTGAAACTCAAGCCTTCTTCCTTGTGGAGACGCACGAGTTCATCATAAACTTTTATTGGGGAAGATCCTGTTGCTAGACCTAGTACACAGGGTGAATTTTGAGATTGTTTTAATTTAATCAATTCTGCTATTTCACGGGCCACAATTCTGGAAGCCTCCAAAGCATTTTTAAAAACCTTGTTGTGAATTTTCTCAAATCGAGTAGTTTCATATTTCCCCGGCTTAACATAAGATAAAAGTGGAATGGAAGTCATAATTATTTGCTGTATTTAAAAATATCAATACGGCAAATATAAAAAAACGTATCAAAATAATGCGTTTTAATGCGTTAATTTAAAATTAATTATTAAATAATGCAAAATAACGCAATAATGACATCTATAAGACTTGAACTCCTGCTTTTACATATTCCTCAAGGATTGGATTTTTAGGATTAAGATCCGTAATTATCGTATTTAACTGATTCAGTTCACAAACAACATACGGCATTTTAGTATTTAATTTTTCGGAAGAAACCATCGTAACTACCTTATCTGATGCCTGCATCATAGCTTTTTTGACGATTGAAACTTCATAACCCATTTCGGTAAGTCCTAAGCGAACATTAATACTACTAACACCCATGAAACAGATATCTGCTTTTAATTTGGATAAAACCTGGACAACATCCATACCAATGGTAACCATTGCGTTTTTTTGAAGTTTTCCTCCAATGAATATCAACTCCACGTTAGAATGCTGGGATAGTTGCATGGCAATAGGCAAGCTATAAGTATAAATAGTCGCTTTTAAATCAGTTGGTATTAATTTAGCAAAAGCTAAGTTTGTAGTCCCTCCACTCATGATAATGACTTGACCGTCGGCGATTAAAGACAGCGCCTTGTTTCCAATAACATCTTTCTTATCCCTATTTACAATAGTAATGTCAAAAATATTCGCTGGTTTATCTACAACAGGGAAAGCCCCACCATATACTTTCTCTAGCAGGCCTTGTTTATTTAATTCGATTAAATCTCTACGTATTGAATCCTCTGAAATATTCAATTCTAACGCCAGATCAATTGTATTAACCTTTTGATCCTCAAAAAGTTTATTCAATATGTATTTATGTCTTTCTGCTTTGAGCATTTGAATACTGTTAAAATTATTGTCAAATATATAAAAATATTTAAACTCAAAAAACTCTAATTATAAATATGTTTAAGCTTCGTGCATTATTTGCAATTACAAATGATTAAAAT
>CANEZU010000098.1 GCA_947444255.1 Flavobacteriaceae bacterium
AACTAATTGATAATGAGTGAAACAAAATTTTCTTATTTAGGTGCTAAATTACCCATTCACGAAATCGATTAAGGTTAAAATTCATTATTATTGGTCATTAAGTACTAATTTTATGCTAATTCTGAAACCATAGTATTATGAAAACAGTATTGCCTACTTTTGAAATTATTGAGCCCAGTTTTGGTAGTTCTTTTTATTTTCGCAAATATGTTGAAAGGGCTAATATTAAAGCGGATGTCTGGCACTATCATCCAGAAATCGAATTGGTCTATGTAAATGGTGGTAGTGGAAAACGTCAAATAGGGAGTCATATCTCTTATTATACCGAGGGAGATCTCATTTTGATCGGCAGTAATTTGCCGCATTGTGGTTTTACCGATGCCGATACCGCCAATACGAACGAGACCGTTATCCAGATGAAACCCGATTTTCTGGGGGAAGCTTTTTTTGAAATTCCGGAAACTAAAAACATCAATACGCTTTTTAATTTGGCAAAAGTTGGAATTGCTTTTAGTGGTGAAACTAAAAAGAGTATCGGAATTAAGATTGAAGCGATGGAAAAGCAATCTCATTTTGATCGACTGATTAGTCTGATAGGTATCCTTTCTGAATTGGAACAATCAGCGGAGTATTTGGTTTTGAATGCAGAAGGATTTTCAATGGAATTGCAGGTTCAGGACAATGAACGCATCAATCTCGTTTTTAATTATGTTCAGGACCATTTTCGAGAACTCATTACTTTAGAGGAAGTTTCGGGCTTGGTCAGTATGACTATACCTTCTTTTTGTAGGTATTTCAAAAAAATCACAAATAAAACTTTCACCAAGTTTGTCAATGATTATCGACTGGTTCACGCCTCAAAACTATTGGCTGAAAAGCCCATTTCAATTAGTGAAATTTGTTTTGAAAGTGGGTTTAATAATTTGAGTTATTTCAACAAATCATTCAAGGAATTTAGTGGGCGTAGTGCTTCACAATACCGTCAGGAACTGCGTTCCGTTTTTGTGATCGATGTAGTCGATAGTATTTGATAGCTTCATTTGAATAAAAAAAGGAGCCTTAAAATGAATTAAGACTCCTTAGTATAGAATAGCAATTTAACTTACCAAAACTTAACGTATAAGGCTGCGATAATTAATAAGGTTATTATAATTAGCACGGTAGTTTGTGGTTTTAGTTTGAACATTTCCGTGTCTAATTCGAATGCTTTAGGATTTACTTTTGGTCCGAAAAAGCTAATTACAACCATTAGCAGCATCGTAAATGCGAAGGATAATCCCATACAAATATGGAAAGGAATTTCGAAGCCTCCTTTTCCATTGGCAAATGCAGTATATAAAAGTGTTTCGTTGCCAAAGAGCTGCGGTGCAAATTCATTGAAAAGGATAGAGAGTAAGAATCCGGAAATCACACCCACAATAGCAGCAGTTCCCGTTGTTCTTTTCCAGAACATACCCAATAAAAACATGGCAAAAACACCAGGACTAATAAAGCCCGTATATTTTTGAATGTAGGTAAAACCACCCACACCACCAATTCCTAGGACATCATTCCAAGTGAACAATACAGCAAGTAACATGGCTGCAAAAACAGCTATTCTTCCAATGTTTACTTGTTGTCTTTCACCAGCCCCTTTTTGGATGTATTTTTTATGTATGTCTAGCGTATATATAGTAGATATACTGTTGACTTTCCCTGCCAAAGATGCCACAATTGCAGCGGTTAAGGCCGCTACCGATAAACCTTTTAAGCCAGTGGGTAGGAAGGTTAGCACAGCAGAATAGGCGCCGTCTTTACCACCTACTAATTGAGGTAAATGGCCTTCTTTGAACAAGACAAAAGCAGCAATACCCGGGAGCATTACGATTAAAGGCATTAGCAATTTTAGGAAACCGGCGAATAAAATCCCGGTACGGGCTGTTTGAAGGTCAGCTCCCAAAGCTCTTTGAGTAATATATTGGTTGCAACCCCAATAGTTTAGATTGATGATCCAGATTCCGGCTGCATAAGACAATATTCCTGGGAAAGTTAGGTATTTATTGATATCGTTTTGAGAAGAAGCTGCTGTAGGCCTTGGAATAATCATTTTAAAATGCTCTGGTGCTTCTCTCATTAATACTTTGAAACCTGCAATGGCATTTTCACCTACCCCAAAATACTGACCAACGGTGGTCAGTGCAATATAAGAGGTAACAAGCCCTCCTATAATTAATACCGCTACTTGGATTACATCAGTATAAGCAACGACTTTCATTCCACCCAAAGAAATGAGCAAGGCAAAAAGGGCCAGACCTACCATGATGATATGGATGTAACCTCCTCCTGCTAATCCATTTATGGCTACAGCTCCCAAATATAAAATGGAAGTAAGGTTCACAAAAATGTAGAGAAACAGCCAGAACACTGCCATAATTAAAGCAGTCGATTCATTATACCGTATTTTTAAAAATTGAGGCATGGTGTAAATCTTATTTTTTAGATACACCGGTATAAACCAAACGGCGACAATAATCAAAGAAATCGCTGCGATCCATTCGTAGGCAGCAACGGCAATTCCCAAGAAAAATCCCTCTCCACTCATACCAATAAATTGTTCTGCAGAGATATTAGAAGCGATTAAGGAAGCTCCAATTGCCCACCAAGTTAGGGTTCCTTCGGCAAGAAAATAGGCTTTTGCATCGTGTTCGTCCTTTTTTCTTTTGCGATAAATGGTGTATCCATAAGTGGCTACCACTACGAAATAAATAATAAATACGATGTAATCGGGATAGGTAAGATTGTTGTTCATTGCTAAAGTGGTTTCTAATCGTTAATGTAAAGGTTTATAAGGTTTTTTGGTTTTTGTTAATAATTTTAAATGAATCCTTTTTTTTACGTGACTAAAATAGGATATCTGTTTTAATTTCTATTCTTATTTATGAATTATTAAATCCAAATGTAAAATAAAAAATGATACTCGCCTCATTTATAAGTGTGTTTTTTACGTTTGTTAAAAATAAATAATATAAATATTTGTTAATCATTAAGTTAATTACTCAATAGGACTGAATTTTCAATATTAAAAGGCTAAGATTAGTTGTTTTTTTTAGTTTTATAATGAATGTTAGATTGCTTTCTAAGCAGGTCAGCACTTTTTTCAGGGGTAATATCCCGTTGCGATTCTCCTAGCATTTCATAACCCACCATAAATTTCTTAACGGTTGCCGAACGCAATAAGGGCGGATAAAAGTGCATGTGGAATTGCCATTCCGGATGCTCTTTACTATCGGTAGGCGTTTGATGAATCCCTGAAGAATAGGGAAAAGAAGTTCCGAAAAGGTTGTCGTATTTAGTTGTAAGCTGTTTTAAAATCGTAGCAAAAGCTGTTTTTTCGTCATTGGTAAAGTCGGTTATTTTTCCGAAATGGCGTTTGCTGATAATCATGGTTTCAAAAGGCCAGATCGCCCAAAAAGGAACCAAGGCTACAAAATAGTCATTCTGTATTACAATACGTTCGTCCAGTTTCAGTTCTTCTTTTAAATAATCCTGTAGCAGACTACTGTGGTGCAGGTCATAATAGGTTTTTAAATTGGTTTGTGTTTTTTCGACTTCAGTAGGCAAGGACGATTGCGCCCAAATTTGGCCGTGTGGATGTGGATTGCTGCATCCCATAACACTGCCTTTGTTTTCAAATATTTGAACATGGTTAATGTAGTCTATTTTACCTAATTCTGTATATTCATTCTGCCAGGTGCCGATGATATTTTCGATAGCTTCCACTGTCATTTCAGGCAATGTCAGATTATGTTTTGGTGAAAAACAAACCACTCTCGAAATTCCTCTTTCGGGCCTTGCTTTAAAAAAAGTATCCGTTTTTATTTCCTGAAAAGCAATTTCTTCCTGTTTTAGAGCAGCAAAATCATTTTCAAAAACAAAAGCATCGTTATAATCCGGATTATTTAAGCCGTTAGCCCGAGTATTTCCGGGACACAAATAACAGTCGGAATCATATTCCGGCAAGCTGTTTGTAGGCAATATTTCATTTTGACCCTGCCATGGTCTTTTAGCTCTGTGGGGCGAAACCAATACCCATTCGTTAATTAGGGGATTATAGCGTCGGTGCGGATCCTCGTTGATATCGAAATTTTTCATTTTAATTGGGGTTGTATAGTGATGTTCCGTTTCCTATTTTGACATCATAAATTCGTAATTCTATTCCAAAAGTATCTAAATAAAGTTTGGATAGTTTCGTTTTGATCGCTTCTTCCTGTCCTTTTTTGATTAAATTGATGGTGCAGCCACCAAAGCCCCCGCCCATTAATCGCGAACCAATTACCGCTTCTTCTTTTTTAAGAGTATTCACAATCATATCTAATTCGGCACAACTTACTTCATAATCGGAAGATAAGCCCTCGTGGGTTTCGAACATTAGTTCCCCTAAAAAAGGGATGTTTCCATTGTCTAAGGCTTCACAAGCAAGTTCGACCCTATTGATTTCTTTGATTACAAAATGAGCTCTTTTGAAAACGTTCGGACTCATTTTATCCTTTACACTTAGCAGTTGGTTTTCGGTGCAATCTCTGAAACTATTGATTTGCGAAAAATTATTTTTCATAATACGTAGTCCTTCTTCACATTCTTCTCTTCGGGTATTATAAGCCGATGTAAATAAGGAATGTTTTACATTAGAATCGAATAAAACTAAGGAATAGTCATTAAAATCGGCATTATGGTATTCGTATTCTAATGTTTCGCAATCAATTTTCAAGACTTTATTTTCTAAACCCATTACGCTCGAAAACTGATCCATAATTCCACAATTAATACCTACCCAATGTTCTGCTTTTTGTCCCATTAGGGCAATATCAACAGGTTTTATATTCAGTTTAAAAAGTTCATTTATTCCATAAAGCAAACCACATTCTAAAGCTGCCGAGGAAGACAAGCCGGAGCCAAGGGGAATGTTACTGCTAAAAACACAGTCGAATCCTTGAAAATTAAAATTTGCTTTTTTTAATTGTAAGACTACCCCACGAATGTAATTTGTCCAGACCTTATCTGATAGTACAATCGGAGTTTGAAGATCTAATTCGAATTCATCCTCAAGATCGATAGCAATTATACGAGAGTTTGTAGTATTGTTTTTTTGAAATGCAAAAGTGATTATTTTATCAATTGCTGCCGGTAAAACGAAGCCATCATTATAATCGATGTGTTCTCCAATAATGTTAATTCGTCCCGGAGATAGTACAATAATTTCGGGTTCAGCCTGGAAGGTGTCTTTGAAAAAAAGACTCGTTTTCTGGATTAATGCTTCATTCATTATTTAGTGATTCTAAGAGTTCCTTTTTTGAGATTAGGAACCGTCGTGGTTATTTGTATTGGTTTTTGTAGGTCGGTTGTTTTAAGGATAATAGTAGCGATACCCGTTTCCGCTTTCACAGGATTTTCTCCAATAAGCTCGGCATTTCCCGTATCCAAACTAAAGGAAACTAGATTTGTGGCATCGGTTACAATTGTTCCATTTGTATCTGTGATTTTAGCGTAAACAAAAACCAAGTCAGGTGCATTTGGATTAATCGCTTTTGAAGAGCGGTCGTAAGTTAATTCTGTTTTCTGCGCTAGTTCTGGAGATCTTACAAGCGAGGAAATGACTTTAGTATCCTTAATAAATCCATCTGCTCGCAATGTTCCCGCAATATATTTATTCAGTTTAAAAACAAAGGGAGCGTGTTTGAGTTGATCACTATTTTCGTTTATTGCAGGCTTGTTTTTAGAAATCAAAACATCGTTCAAATAGAGTGCTACTTCCTCACAATTGCTATAAATGGAAACATTTAAAGGCGATTTTTCATTCCAAAAACTAGCAATAGTTAGCACAGGACCGGAAACTAATTTAGGATCTAGCACTACATTTGCATCGCGCTGACTTTGGTAAAAATAGTAGGCGAATTTTGGAATACGGAATATATCACTGATGCCCGAACTTTCTAGATCATTACTATAACCTCGATTGTAATCAAACATCACCCAATTGGCTTCACCTATTGTTTGCGTTCCTTTTCGATTTGAATTTGCTGCTTGCTGAAAGTTATAGGCTTGTTGCAAAAGTCTTTTTTCGCCATAAGCCCGCAACTGGCGTGAAGTTCGTTCCTCTTCTTTTAAATTTGAAAAATCGGTTTGATTGAATCCCGCATTTTGAGCATAATATTCCCAATCACCATATTCGGCAATTAGAATTTTTCGGTTCGCATTCTTGTATTTTGTCCAATAGTCTGGTGCTTTAGCATGTTGGCGGGCTGGAATAAACAAATCATAATTCTCGTTGTCCATCCAACTGGCGCTGTAATTGTGGGCATATGGTAATTCCTCTTTTAGGGCTTTAGTGGCTTCGATCATAAAAGCTTCCGTCATTTCAGTTTCATTCAAAGAGGCTTCCCAAAAAATAACACTGGGGTGATTCCGATCTCTTCGGGCCATATCTCGAATGTCCTGAATCGCGTTTTTTTGGAAGGTTTCGTTTCCGAAAAACTGCCAGCCTGTTAGGCTATTCATCACCAGAATCCCTAATTCATCGCAGGCTTTTAAAAAAGCTTCTGCATGCGGATAATGTGACATTCGCACAAAATCAAAACCCGCATTTTTAATTTTCACAGCATCCCGATAGTGTGCTTCGTCTGAAAGTGCATAACCTAAATAGGGATATTCTTGATGTACATTGGTACCTGAAATGTATAATTTCTCCTCATTAAGATAATAACCGTCGGTTTTGATTTCCGATTTTCGAATACCAATTTTCTCTGAATACTGGTCGATAATTCTCTGATTCGAAACAAGTTGCACTTCTAATTGGTATAAATTAGGTTGGTTTATGGTCCATAATTCGGGTTTCAAAAGAGTGATTTTTTGAGTGATTGTATTTTCGGAATTAGAATTTGCACTAAAAGCTTTCGATTCAAATTCGAGTTTTAGACCTTCTTTATTGGTTAATATGAATTTCAGGATCCCTTCTTTTTTGGTTGCAGCTTCATTTTTTAAATGGACTTGCACGGTCCCTTCGGCTTGGTCTTTAGTGATGTTATCAAAATTTACATAAATTCCACCGCTTGCTTTTTTATCGGCTTGCACCGCATCCGTAATATGAAATGGATTAGTTGTTAGGAGATAGACATTTCTATAAATTCCCCCATAATAATTAAAATCTAAATCCTTTAAGGGTTTGCCCGGAAGGAAGTTTGGATTGTCTTCGTTGTTGACTTTTAGGTTTATTTCATTTGTTTTATTCGGCAATAAGAAAGGGGTGACATCGATTGTAAAAGGCAGATATCCTCCTTTGTGGTTGCCTGCATTTTGCCCATTTATCCAAATGTCGGCTTCCTGCATCACCCCTTCAAAATAAAGGTAAATTTTCTTGTTTTTAGTATTCCCAATTTTGAATTTTTTTCGATAATAGGAATTGCCTTGAAATTGATTGTTGACTACTAGGGGTTCTATTTTATTGGTATGAGGAATACTGATTTTCTCCCATTTGGTCGCTGTTTTTTCTTCCCTTTTAAATTCCCAGTCGGAACCAAAATTGACTTTTGTTCTTGACTGCGCATTGGTTTTCGCAAACGAAAAAAGCAGTATTAAAAAAAGTATATTTCTATGAATAAATCTCATTATTATTGGTAATTAATTTTGAAGTTGTAGTTATAACTATTTTTTATAAAATTTTGTTTGTTGAATTTTATCTTCTGAATTCAGGGATAAAAAGTATAAACCGGAACTCAAATTAGACACATCAATCGCATTTTTTGGCTCTGTAGGAGTATCAGAATAGACTGTTTTTCCCAGTAGGTTTGTGATTTTAATAGCGCTAAATAGTTTCTCTTTTGTGTTATTAAAATTTAAAATAGTGTCAACGGGGTTGGGGTAAAGTTCTAATTTTTCAATCCTATTTTTATCGTTTAGACTTAATGACCCTGCTGCTATAACAGTTAATTTTGTAGACAAAGCAGATCCTAGTTTTGCCCCCCAATTCGCTGTCCACAGCTCCACAAGCAAGTCGTAATATTCTCCATTGGTTAGGTCTTTGCTTGGAATGGTGTTTGAAGGTAGGTTGAGGGCAAGTTGGCTCGAATTATCTGATCCAACTGCAGGTACTAAGAATTGATTATCGTTACTTTGTACTATCGTTTGTAACCAGGCACCACTTGAATTTCTTTTGAATACACCAGCATAAAAATAATCAGTTGCTTCCTTTGCGGTATAAGTTAAATTAGCGGTGAGGGTGCTGCCTTGTTCTATGGGATTTTTTAGAAATCCGTCAATTTTAACTTGTTCTATAATCACGCTCACTCCCTCTTTAAAAGCATCTAGTGCAGGTGAAGGTTTTCCATCGGATTGCCAAGCATTTAATTGGTAGCCACTCCAGCTTTTTGCGCCTTCGGGTTCCCAATATACCACACCAAGACCTTTATTGTTGGGAACTGCTTTTGCGGCTGCAATTACCGCCACCAACATATCGTAAGTATTCTGAACTAGGGTGAAATCGCCACCCACTTCTACGACCATCACTTCTTTCTGGTATCGGCTAGCCATATCATTCAGATTGTTTTGCAAATCGACAATGGTCGTTTTATAATCGCTATTTAACCAATACGGATAATAGGAAAGTCCGATTACATCGTATTTCACATTATTGGTTTTGGCATTGTCAAA